>JABWBV010000376.1 GCA_013359445.1 Anaerolineales bacterium
TAGCGGCTTTGCTGGCGGGGGGGTATGGGCTGTGGGCGTTGCCAGCGGAATGGCGACAAGCGTTTTTCCAGCGGGGCGGGTGGGATGCGGCCATTCAGCGCGATTTGTGGAAGTTTGGCAGGTGGGTCTGGTTAGGGATGTTATTTTCAATTCTGCATGTGCAGTTTGATATTTTGCTGGTGAGTCGCTTTGTCCCCGCGCAAGAGGCGGGTTATTATGCGTTGGCGTTTAATCTGGCGCAAAAAAGTCTGATGCTCTACCAAACGTTGTATATGGTGTTCCTGCCCCAAGTGTCGGCCTTGGCGAATGGACAGGAATTATGGCGGTATCTCCTCCGAAATACAGGATATGCGCTAGCAATGTGTGGTTTGGTGGGGCTGACGATGGTGTTCGCCCGCCCGGCGATTGAACTGGTGTATGGCTCTGTTTACCTGCCCTCGGTGAATCTTTATTTGCTACTGGTCGTCCCGGTGATCATTGATTTGTTGGCGTTGCCCATGATCTTGCTTATCTATCCGCTCAATCTCCCGCGCATGGAAATGGGGCTAAATGGCTTTCGGTTGGTGTTGCTGGTGGGGATGGGGTTTCTCCTGGTGCCTCGGTGGGGGGTGTACGGGGCGGCGATTGCGAAAGTGATCGCGACCATGGCGAGTTCCGGCTTTATTGTGGCAATGATCCTGCGTCGGTTGGCGGGGCATGATGTTTTGCGTTTTAGCGAAGCGCATAAATCTCCACCGGAAATCCAAACTGATCGGGTAGAGTTGTGATGAGCATGGCCTGGTGTCGATCCATAAATGCCCAAAACGCCTCTTCTCCCTGCGCGGGATCGTCTGGGTTCGTTAACCAGGTTTTCCAAGAAGGGTGAACGAGGAGAATATCCGGGCCAAGTTGTTCCAGGGATGGGATGAAAGCCCCTTGCAGGTCAGGATCAGAAAGGGCGATGAGGGTAGGGGCGATGATCGAACGGTAATCCCGATCAGGAAACGCTAACCAAAAGGTTTGTGGCCCGATAATCACCCCGGATGGGGGAACTGATTCCCGTAGGTGCGTGAAAAATTCATCCGTGGAGGTGCGGTGCGCGGCCTCGATGTGCAATTGTCCGATTCCGAACGCGCCCTGAACGAACACGAGCAAAAGGCCTCCATAAACGAGGCGGGTTTTGAACCGGCTTATTCCCCAGGCCAGAAGAATAGCCAAGAGGGGGAAATAAACCAGGAGGTAATAAACGCGTTTTTCCTGATCGAGCAGGGCCAAAATCCCGGAAAAAAGGACGATGGAGACAAACAGCCGTTGGACTGAGGGATCGTGACGGCGAAAAGCGCCCCACACCAACCATCCCATTCCGACAGGAATCCCCAAAACGAACAGCCAAAAGCCAACGCGCAAAAAAGTATCGGCTTCAGACACCCCCAGATGAAACCTTTGAAATTCCGTGCTCAAATTGTGCCAGTAAAAACCCATGTCGAGAAAGCCCATTCTTGCCTGGTGCCGTTGAAGAAATTGCTTCGTAAACAAAGGCCAATTTTTCACAATCACAATGCCCCACGGAAGACAAGTCGCCCCCACAGCGAGGTTCATCACCCAAAAATGTTTTTGCCCAAACGCGTTTTTCCAGCCCCCTTTTGGGAATTCAAAGGCTTGCAGTCCCCAAAAGATGATCAGCCAAATTAGCCCAAAAGGGTGCGTCAGCCCGGCCAACCCGACCGCGGCTCCCGCGAATATTGCAAACTGTAATTTTCCCGTTTTCCTGTGTTTCAGCCAGAACCAAAATGCGGCCAACCCAAAGGTGGCGGCAACTGTGTCGTATCGAGCAATGCGCGTGATGTCCATTAACGGAATCCCGCTCCCTAAAAACGGATTTTCAACGGCGGGCATTACCTGCCAGAACATCATCAGAAATGCAGACAACAGGCCAACTTTTTTGTTCCCTGTCAAATCGGTGCCAATTTTCTCTGTCAACAACAAAATGATCGCTCCCGCAATCACCGGGATGAGGCGCATTTGCAGAACGCCAACCCCCAACCATTTTGCGATGAACCCTTGCAGAAGCGGCATAACTGGCATGATTTCCAAATAAATCCGTTCCCGTTCGAAATATCCTGTATACATGCGTGAGCCATAAACGCCCGTCGAAAACCAGTTGTACCCAGGTTCGATAATGCCTACTTCGTCATTATGGATTTCCGGGAAGCGGTCAAGATGCCAAAAAGAGAGGGCAAGGAAAAGGATAATCCCAGCGATTCGCAAGAATTCACCCACCCCGATGGGCGATCTTTTGGTCAGGAATTGAGCCATCTTTCAGCGTTTGTTCCTTGCGGCCACAATTGCCGCCCCCCAAATGAGCCAGCCGCCATACAAACGTGGGTATGCCAGCAGAGAAAGCCAGCCTTCTGAAAACAGGGCATGTTTATACGGCCAGGGGACCCCAAGCGCAATGATTCCAACTGTCAATAATCCCCACGTAAAAAAATCCACTTTTTGAGGTGGATGCGCCAAATTTGCCAACAGAATAAAAATAGGGATCAAAAAAAGGACATAATGGTGCTCCAGGGCATTGGGGAGAATCAGGGTGTTTAACGGCATCAAGGCGGCGATCCAGAATGGCATCGGTTTTCCACGCAAAACCGACACTGTGATCCCTAAAATGATAACGTTAATCACCAAAGGCAGGATCGTCGCAAGAAAGGGTGCTTCAAAAATCGGATGCGGATTCCAAATGGGGTCTCCGCGGAAAAGATGGGCCATAAAAGACGGCGTGGTTTGATAAGCAGGCGAAGCAATCTCAGGGGAGGCATTGGTTCTTAACACCGCCGGGATAACCGCCAGCCAGGAATCGATCCCCACCCAGGGAAGGGAAGCCAAAAAGAGCACCAGAAACGTACCGATTCCCCACGCCAGCGTCCTCCAATTTCGCCAATAGACTGGAATGATCCAGAGAAACAGCCCATACACTTTGATCGTAAACGCAAACCCCAACGCGAGCCCCGTCAGCCGCACATGGCCCTTTATCAAGCCATACACAGCCACCGCTAGAAGAAAAAAGATCAACGCAAATATTTGGCCGAACCTGAAATTGGCAATGACAGGTGCCGCGAGCATGGCTCCTCCCATAAAAAACCAGGGGCAGGCCTTTTTTTGTTGATCCTGACTAATGATCAATACCCCTAAGCCGAGCAAAAAAACGATCCCATTCGCCCAAATCCAATAAATTCTTGCCGCTTCAATCGAAAGATGTCCCCAAAGAAGCATGGGAAGGGGCGCGGTGGGAAATCCCGGCGCCAGAACTTCGGCGATTTTTCCCTCCGTGAGCGAAAGAACATACGCACTCGTCCAGGCATTGTCGTATGCCTGCGCGCCCCATCCCTTCTCCAAAAATAGTTTCGCACCCGCATAATACGCCGCATACCCATGCGTGACCTCTTGAGAGGCGGGGATTATCACCCACGCAACAAAAAATATGAAACAGCCCAAGAAGAACAGAACAGGCCACCAATTTTTCATGGGAAACAAAATCTTAAATGTCAAAACCCACTCGTCTCTGGTCGCTGATACGCCAGCACCCTCTGCACCGCCTTCAGCTCATACGGCAAGGCATACACCCCCAAATGATACCGCCACGCCGAAATTGCCCGCAACGCGCCCCGCTTAAACCGGCTCATCGTTACATCCGTCATCGTCGGATAATACGCATTCAGCACCCACTGAAAATTCTGAATCCGCCGCTGGATCGGGTCTTGCAACCAGGGCACGTGCGTGCTCCGCCGTTGCGAAAACTCCTGCCAGTCCGGGCCGATCCACGCCTCCAACGTTTCTGGGAACGCGAACCCCTCCGCCTTCGCCTGGTCGTACAGTTCACCTGCCAGGGGCACTGGCGTGTACATGTACATGATGATCTCCGTTGCCGGATTCACCCGTTTGACCTGGCGAATGAACGCCATCGTGGCCCGCGCGTCCGTCTCCGGGTCGGGCGGGTTACCGAGCACGAACGACATCTCCGGCACGATCCCGTACCGTTGCATCTTCACCGCAATCTCCAGCGTCTTCTCCGCCGAGGCCGTCCCCCCCTTATTCATCCGCGCCAGCGTCTCGTCGGACCCCGATTCCGCCCCGAGGAACACCATCCGCAAGCCCGCGTCCCGCATCAGCGCCCAGGTTTTGTCGCTGTACTTCATCATCGTATCAATCCGCGCCTCCCCCCACCAGCCGAGTTTCAACCCCATCCCGATGATCCGCTCGCAAAACTCCGCCACCCGCGCCTCTGCAGTGAAAAAGTTATTATCATCAAACTCCAACGCATCCACCCTATACGTCTTCACCAAATGTTGCGCCACATTCGCCACCTGCTCCGCCGTCTGCGCCTTCCATGCCCCATTGACCATATTCACCACCGCACAAAAATTACAAAAAAACGGACACCCGTAGCTCGAATGGTGCGGAAGAGTGCGATTGCCCATAAACGTCTTTCGCAAATACCGCGGCATCTCCACTTTGTGATAGGGAAACAAATCCGGCAATTCTCGGGGATGCGGAATGGGCGCGGTCCCCAGATCGGTAATGGCCCCCAAAGAGTCCCGGTACGCCAACCCCGGCACGTGCGGTGCCCTATCCCCCGCGCGCAGTGCCCGCACAAGCGCGCGGAACGAAAACTCCCCGTGCCCACGCACCACGTAATCCACATACTCCGCCTTCAAACACACCTCAAAATGCTGAGTCGGAAAATACCCCCCCCACACAATCGTCAAATCGGGAAACCGCCGTTTAATCTCCCGGCACGTCGGCACCGCGTCGAACAACTGCGGCCCCGGCATCACCGTCACCGCCAAAATATCCGCCCCCGTCGCGCGGATTTCCCGCTCCAACGCCGCCACCCCATCCCCCACCAGATTCCCATCTACAATCGAATAGTCAAACTCCCCCTCCAGAATCTGCCCCAGCGCGAGGAGCGACATAGGCAGGACGGGTTTTCGGGAGGCGGAGGAAGGTGGGTTGTAGAGGAGAATGTGGGGCATGGGCAATTCAAAAAGGGGCAAAGGGGTGTGCTCCCAAAAAAGTGAGCATGTCGAAGCATTTTATCATTAAGCGCGTTTGAGCATGTGCTCCGAAAATGCGCCCTAGATTTTTCCCATCTGTTGGTTATGCCCTATCCCACGCTCGCCCACTTCGCCAGACCCGCCTCCACCATCTGCAACCCTTCCTCCAATTGTTCCCTAGTGATAATCAGGGGCGGCGCAATAATCAGAATATTTTTGAAGGTGAACACATACACCCCATTTTGAATCAGGAACTCTTTGAGCGGCGCAATATTCAAAGGTTCTTTCGTCTCCCGATTTTTGACCAACTCAATCCCCGCAAACAAGCCCAAATACCGCACATCCCCAATGGAAGGGTGGTTTGCTTTCATTTCTTCCAACCGTTGCCCGAGGTAGGCCCCCAGTTCCTGCACCCGCGCGAAGACATTTTCTTCCTCGTAGGCGGAGATGGTTGCCAGCGCCGCCGCGCAGGAGAGGGCGTGCCCGTTGTAAGTGAGGCCCGCGTAAAGGATGTGGGTGTCGAAATAGCGCGCAATCTCTTCGGAGACAATCACCGCGCCGAGCGGCAAATAGCCCGAAGTAATTCCTTTCGCGGTGGTGATGATGTCGGGGGTGACGCCCCAATGGTCCACCGCGAACCAGGTGCCTGTACGCCCCCACCCGCTCATCACTTCATCGGAGATCAGGAGGATGCCGTATTTGTCACAAATTTCGCGCATCCGGGGCCAGTAATCATCCGGGGGGACGATCAACCCGTTCGTGCCCGTCACCCCTTCGAGGAAGATGGCGGCGATCTGGTCGGGGCCTTCGTGCTGGATCACTTCTTCCACGTGGGCAATACATTGGCTTTTGCAGGCGTCTTTCGTCCAGCCGAAGGGACAACGATAGCAGTACGGGTCGAGGAAATGAACGACCCCGGAAATTGCGGGTTCGGCGGGCAGACGGCGGTAATCGCCGGTGAGCGCGGCCGCGCCGTGGCTGGCCCCGTGATAGGAGCGGTAGCGCGCGAGGATTTTGTGGCGTCCCGTATAGGCGCGGGCGATTTTGATGGCGTTTTCGTTCGCATCTGACCCGCCGAGGGTGAAGAAGGTTTTTTTGAGGTTTCCCGGGGTAATCTCAGCGAGCTTTTTGCCCAGGCGGGCGCGGGGTTCGGTGGCGTGGAAGGGGCTGATGTAGGTCAGGGTGGCGGCCTGGTGTTGGATGGCGGCGACCACTTTCGGGTGTTGGTGGCCGAGGTTTGAGTTTGCCAGTTGCGAAACGAGGTCCAGATACCGTTTGCCGTGTGCGTCCCAGAAGTACACCCCGTCCGCGTGGGTGACAGGGAGGGGGTTCAAGGCCCCCTGCGCGGCCCAGGAGAAGAAGGTGTATTCTTTGTTCAAGTCCACGATTTCTTGCGGGGATAAGGTTTCGGGCAAGGATTCGGTTTGTGCGGGGAAGGTCATTTTTTTATCCTGAAGGCGAGTTCAGCAGATCACAGATGCACGTAGTTTAGCCCCTTGTGGGCGGGGACAAGCCCCTAAACTACGAATCGTGATCTGCTGAACTTACTGATGCAAGTTGCGCGCCGCGACAAAGCTCAATCCTTTTTCGGTCAACGCCCACGCGGTGCGGTTGCAGGCGTCCACTTTGTCGAGGTAGTTTTGCAGAAGGTGGTCCCAATCCCCGCTGGCGATCACTTCCTGTTTTTCGCGGAAGTAATCCAGCACATCGGAGAGGTGCGTGCGGGTGACATCCACTTCGGGGTCGCCGCCCTCGTGTTTGGCGGCGATGTTGGCGACGCGGCCCGCCACGTCCACGAGTTCGGCGCGGCGGTTGTAGGGTTGGATAACGATGTTTTTCTGCGGTTCGGTGATGTGATGCTCGAACCCCAACGCCCGGCGGAAGTCCGCGCTCAGTTCCATCGTTTCGTTGTTGATGGAATTCGACCAGTTGAAGCCGATGAGCGGAGACGTGCCATCTTCGCGGCTGAAGAGTTTCGCCATCATCATGATCCAGAGGGCATTGTAGGGGTTGTCTGCACCGAAAAAGACGGAAATCTTGAACTGAATATCTACGCCGAGTTTGTAGAGCATGAAGCCTAGC
>JABWBV010000377.1 GCA_013359445.1 Anaerolineales bacterium
ACGCGGGCGATCCGGTCGTCCTCCACGATCAATTTGCAGATCGCTGGATTGTGACCCAATTCACCGCGGCTGGCCCCACCTACTTTAACTGCGTTGCCATCTCTACCACCAGTGACCCCACTGGCAGTTACTATCGCTACGCGATTAGCACCGGTACGAACTTTCCCGACTATCCGAAATACGGCGTCTGGTCGGATGCCTACTACATCAGCACCCGTGAATTTGCGGGTTCGGCCTTTGCCGGGGTGGGCGCATATGCCCTCAACCGGACGCAGATGATCGCCGGAAACCCCTCACCCCAGGTGATCTCCTTCCTGGTTGCCCCAGGTTCCACAACCTATAACATCGGCGATGGTCTCCTGCCTGCCGATCTCGACGGAAACACCCTGCCGCCCAACGGTAGCCCGGAATACTTCGTCGGCTCGATGGATAACGGTGGCCCTTACGGTGCGCCCCAAGATGCGCTAACGCTTTGGAAGTTCACCGTCAACTGGACCACCCCTGCCTCTTCCAGTTTTGTGCTGGCGAACACCATTCCCGTTGCCGCTTTTGACTCGATCTATCCTTGTACCCCCGCGGGGTCTCGGTTCTGTATTCCTCAACCCGGCACCACCAACAAAATTGACATCCTCTCCTATCGCCAACGCCCCACCTGGCGTTTGGCCTACCGGAACTTCGGCACCCACGAATCCCTTGTGACCAACCAATCCGTGGAAGCGGTCACCAACCGAGCTGGCGTACGCTGGTGGGAAATTCGTGATCCCAACGGCACCCCCGTCATCTTCCAGGAAGGGACCTATGCCCCGGACGCCACCCACCGTTGGATGGGCAGTATCGCGATGGACAAAGATGGCAACATGGGCCTCGCCTATAGCGCCTCCTCCTCCACCGTCTTCCCGAGTCTGTGGTACACCGGACGTTTAGCCGGAGACCCACTGGGCACGATGCCCCAGGGCGAAGCCTCGATCCACAATGGAACAGGCTCCCAAACCTCCGGCCAACGCTGGGGCGATTACACCTCCCTCAACGTGGACCCGTCCGATGACTGTACCTTCTGGTATGTCAACGAATACCTGCCCACGAACGGCTCCAACTGGCGCCTGCGGATTGGTGCGTTCAAATTCCCCAGTTGTACCAGCGGCCCCACCCCAACCCCTGGCCCGACCAATACCCCCACATTGACCCCCACCCCGACCAACACCCCTGATCCTGGGAGCACCCAAATGCACGTTTCCGACATTGCCATGTCGGTTGGTACCACGGGAAGCAACCGTAACTTTGGACAGGCTGTTGTAACTATCGTCGATCCGAACAACGTTCCGGTGAGTGGCGCGACCGTTTTTGGCACCTTCTCTGGCGACAGTTCCGGTGCGGTGAGCGGCGTCACCAACGCGAACGGGCAGGTTACCCTGACCTCCCCAGTCAAGAAAAACGGAGTCAACTGGACCTTCTGTGTCACCAATGTCACGAAATCCGGCTGGACGTACAACGCGGGCGCCAACGTCGAAACCTGCGACAGCACTGGCGGTAGCCCCACTGCCACCCCCACCCCGACCATGACCCCCACGCCTCCGCCGGGCAACACCATGCACATCGGTGATTTGGATGGCTCCTCTGCTCCTAGCGGTAGCCGGTGGACGGCGACCGTGGTAATCACCGTCCATGACTCCGCACACAACCCGATAGCCGGTGTCACCGTCAGCGGTGCGTGGAGCAATGGCGCGAGCGGCAGTAGTTCTTGCGTAACAGATAGCAATGGTCAATGTACGGTCACCAAGACCAACCTCCGCACAACCACCAACAGTGTTACCTTCACGGTCACCAATGCCACCCACGGCTCCTACACCTATCAGTCCTCGGCCAACCACGACCCGGATGGTGATAGCAACGGGACCACCATCGTCGTCAACAAACCCTAATTTTTCCTAGTTCAAAAAAGAGGCCGCTTCCAAGCGGCCTCTTTTTTGCGTCTCAAGACGGTCTCAGTTACAATTGGCCTCGATGTCCACACCTCAACATTGGGAAAACGCCTACCAAACCAACCAGGCCATTTGGGACCTGCGCGGCCCGACCCCCACCTTTCAACGCCTCGCGGCAGGGGGACAGTTCCCTCCTGGGAGGATGCTGGTCCCCGGCGCGGGGAAAGGGCACGATGCCCGGTTGTTTGCCCGACATGGCTTCACCGTCACCGCCGTAGATTTTGCGTCGGGTGCCATTGAAGAAATGCGCCGCCTGACCGACCCCGAAGCACCCCTTGATATTCTGCAAGCCGATTTTTTTGCCCTCCCCATAGAACTTGATGGCATTTTCGATTATGTATTGGAATACGTCACCTACTGCGCTATTGACCCCGCGCGGCGGGCGGACTATGCTGACATGGTACAAAAACTGCTCAAACCGGGAGGTCTGTTGATCGGGTTGATTTTCCCGCTTGGGGATTTTAAAGGGGGACCGCCCTATGCCGTCTCTCCCGAACAATTGATCGCCGACCTCACCCCGCGCGGGTTCCAACTCCTCCAACGGGAGTTCCCGGCAGACTCCATTCGCCCCCGCAAAGGGCGCGAAGAATTGCTCATTTTACAGAAACATGCCTGAGACAGTTTCCTCTCTTCGGATCGAAGTTACCCCCGCGCGGGGGTGGCAACGGGTGGTTCAACACCTGGCCGCGACTGCCCTGGCAGGGTGGTTCCTCTCCCGCTGGCTTCCCACGCTTGACCGGTATATCCTCCGGCGCACAAAGGGCCAACAAACTGCCGCCTCCTTCTTGACCGGCTTGCCCATTGTGACCGTCACCACTTTTGGCGCAAAATCAGGCCGCCCGCGCGAATGCCCCCTCATTCCCCTCCCTGATGGGGAAAAGATCATCCTCATTGCCTCCAACTTTGGCAACACCCGTCACCCCGCGTGGTACCTCAACCTCCGCACCCACCCGGAAGCGATCCTGACCCTCAACCACCAACAAGCCTTTTACACCGCGCGCGAAGCCACCGACCCCGAACGCCCGCTTTACTGGGCACGGGCAGTCAAACTCTACCCCGGCTACCAACTCTACGAACACCGCGCGCGGGGTCGCAAAATCCCCATCCTCATCCTTACCCCCAAACAAAAGGAGCCTCTATGAACCTCACCATCCTGGGCGCGGGCAACATTGGCGGTGCGCTCGGCCAAAAATGGGCCGCCGCTGGACACACCATCACATTCGGCGTGCGCGACCCCAACAGCCCCAAAACGCAAGCCGCCCTGGCAAAAGTGAACGCCCCAACCCTCCCCATCCCCGAAGCCATTCGCACGGGCGAGGTGATCCTCTTCTCCATTCCGTGGGCGGCTGTGCCAGAAACGGTGGCCGCCAACACCCCGGCCCTGTCGGGAAAAATTCTCATTGATGCCACCAACAACTTCGCTGGCCCTATTATCAACAACCTCGCCGCGCTCCAAACCATCCCCCACGCGGCCATCTTCCGCGCATTCAACTCCCTCGGCTGGGAACACTTCGACGCGCCCAACCGCGGCGGCGTACAGACCGACCATTTTTACACCGGCCCGGATGGGGACACCCGCCAGACGATGCACCAACTCATTGCCGAAGTTGGCGTGCGCCCGATCTGGGTAGGGGATCACGATCGTATCCAGATCGTGGATAATCTCGGTGCCCTCTGGGTCACGCTGGCTTTTCAGCGCGGGTGGGCGCGCGGCATTACCCTAAAATTAGTAGAAAAATAAGTTCGTCGTGAGGTACGCCAGTGCCGGGACAACGGCACTGGCGTACCTCACGATGGGCAAAATGACTTATGGAAATCATTTACAACCTCATCAATCTGTATGTGCTCCCTTTTTGGGCATTGATGCTTTTCGCCCCCCACTGGTCCTGGACCAAACGTATCCTGGGCAGTTTTTGGCCTGTAGCTGTCCTGCCCGTCATTTACGCGGTCCTGCTCATTTCTCAACTATTTGCCCCCACAGGGATGCCGTTGGACGTTTCGCTCAATGGCATTGCCGCGCTGTTGGGCACGCCCACCGGCGCCGCCATCGGTTGGGCGCACTTTCTGGCCTTTGACCTGTTTGTCGGACGGTGGGCGTATCTCGATAGCCGGGAGCGCGGGCTTTCGGCATGGGTGGTCTCCCCTATCTTGTTTTTCGTGTTTATGGCTGGGCCGTTAGGCCTGGGGCTTTATTTGTTCGCGCGAAATTGGCGTAGTCTGACCTAAGCCCTTTGATACCAATCGACCCCCACCTCCCCGGCGGAATAAACGTCCGACCAGGGACGAGCAAGCGCCGTACACAGGGCGGTTAAACGCGTGAGCCGGTCGCGGGCGGTGGAACGAAGAAATTCCGCCCGCGCGGGGGGGGGCATCTCGACCGCTTCCTGCCAAACCGCGCGCCCGACCGCAATCCCCGACGCGCCCGCGCGGCACGCCGTTTCCACCTGACGCAAGTACACCTCAAAATCCACCGCTCCCGACAGCAAAATCCACGGGCAGACCGACGCCGCGGACACTTCCGCACACGCCTCCGCCCATTCCCCCTCCGGCGAGGAGGGGAACTCTGCCTTGAGCAAGTCCGCCCCGAGGGGGGTGAGGCGGCGCGTGAGGCGGCGCGTAAGGCGGCGCGCGGTTTCGACGACGACGTACCGCTTTTCGGCGGGGGTGAGAGGCTGATCGGTGAGGGAATAGGCCAGGGGTTCGAGCATCAACGGGATTTCGTGCGTGTGGCAGTCGGCGGCGACGTGGGCGACGAAGGTTTCGATTTCGGGGGCGGTGTCCGCGGTGACCTCTGCGATGCTGGCCAAGCAGATTGTTTTCGAGCAGGATATCGAGTCTGGCCTCCCGCGGTTCCTGGCAGACCCAACACGGTTTCATACGATCGTGTGCAATCTCCTCGAGAATGCCGTGAAGTTCACGCCCCAAGGCGGCCAGATTTCGCTGCGGGCACACCGCGAGGACGGTGTGCTGGTCATCCAGGTGCAAGACACAGGAATTGGCATCCCCAAGGACCACCTGGACAACATCTTCGAGCGCTTCTATCAGGTGAAAAGCGGCACCCGGAAGAGCGCGGGCGCCGGGCTCGGATTGTTCCTCGTCCGGGAAATGGTTAAACTCCATGGCGGGACGGTCACTGTCGAGAGCGAGCTGGAACGGGGGACAACTTTTACGATTCGATTGCCACTAGTAATCCCTGGTCCTGAAACCAAACCTGACGCGTAGGATACGGCATGGAAGCAAACCTGACCGAGGAGCCTCGCACGTACACAGTCCTGGTGGTTGAGGATGATCCGCACACATCCGAGCTGCTTTCGTATGTCCTCGGCGAAGCGGGTTTCCAGGTATTCACGGCCGAGGACGGGCTGCGTGCGTTGAAGAAGCTCGACATTGTCACGGTGGACCTCATCATCTGCGATGTGATGATGCCCGAGATGGACGGGTTCGCCTTTCGGGAACGCATCGTCAAAGATCCCGTGCTGCGCGAGATACCCTTCGTGTTTCTCACCGCGAAGGCCACCCCCGAGGACCAGGTGTGGGGACTTGGGTCGGGCGCGGACGAGTACATCACAAAACCATTTGATCCGGAGGTGTTGGTCGCGCGGGTGCATGCCGTCCTGCGGCGGCGGGAGAGTTTCGCGCGGGTCGCGAGGCTCGACCCCCTCACACAATTGTTGAACCGCCAGACGTTTCAGCGGGAGGTCGATCGCGAGCTTGAACGTATCAAGCGCTATCCTGCCGTGGGAACGCTGGTCTTCCTCGACATCGACGGATTCAAGCAAGTGAACGACGAGTACGGTCATGCGGCCGGCGACCGGGCCCTGGTGCAACTGGCCAAGGCCCTGACCAAAGACATACGCAGCGTGGATCTCGTAGGGCGGTACGGCGGCGAGGAATTCGTCCTGTACTTTCCCGAGACTCCGGAGCCGGTGGGGGTACGCATCGTCGAACGCATGCACACCCACTTCCAACATCTCTCTCAGCAAGATGGGACGCGGGCGCTCACGTTCAGCGCAGGCCTGGTTGAGGCCCCGCGCGATGGCACCGACTTCAAGACGCTCTGCGAACGCGCGGACGCCGCCATGTACAGCGCCAAACGCCAGGGCAAAGCACGGGTTCTGGTTTGGCAGGCGGAGATGTCGGGCAAGCCCGAAGCGGGTTAACGCCAATGGGGCAATCAGCCAACAACGGCCGTTGACGGGGACTGACCCCGTCTTTCGCGCAGGCTTTGCGGAGCGAAACACGGGGTCTGTCCCTAACCCGCTGGGCGGCGTCAATTGCCGGGTTTAGGTTGATGGCCCCATAGTATCACCGTGTCGCGATGGTCGGACAGGTGGAGGGGCGGAGGATTTGGTGCTGTGACAGTTACGCACTTGCTGGAGGAGCGCGCTCAATCCGAGGGCGAGCGGGTGTTCGTGTTCTGCGAGGGAGAGGAGGTCACCTACCGGGACATGCGGGACCGGGCCAAGCGCGTCGCGGCGAATCTGCACGCGGCGGGGGTGCGCAAAGGCGACAAGATCGTTCTCCTGATGGGCAACTGCCTCGAGTTCCTGTACGTGTTTCTCGGGGCGGGACGTATCGGGGCGGTAGTGGTTCCGGTCAACCCGATGCTGAAACCCGGTGAACTCGCGCATATTGTGAGCGATTCGGACGCCGAGACCATCATCACGATCCCGGAGTTCGCGCCGCTGCTGGGGCAGGCCAAGGGCCTCTTCCCCAGCCTCAAACGCTTTTACCTGATCGGGGAAGCGATCGAAGGCGCGCAGTCCTTCTCAGACTTGTTGGAGCATCCGCACGAGATTCCGCCGATCGTGGCCGAGCACCGCGACGACGCGGCGCTGATCTACACGTCCGGCACGACGGGCAAGCCCAAGGGCGTGCGCGCCACGCACGCGGCGTTCCTCGCCGCGAGCCGCGGGGGCACCGAGTTCGACCGGCTGGATCCCTCGGACAGCGTGCTCTCGTACCTGCCGATGGCCTGGGTCGGGGACCACCTGTTCTCGTTCGCGCAGTGGGTGTACGTCGGCTTCACGATCAACTGCCCCGAATCCGGCGACACCGTGATGACCGACCTGCGCGAGATCGGCCCCACCTACTACTTCGCGCCGCCGCGGGTGTTCGA
>JABWBV010000378.1 GCA_013359445.1 Anaerolineales bacterium
TCGGCAAGGATGCGGAGGTGGCCGAGGTCGCGGCCGCGCAGGCTTTGGGTGAGATCGGGCATGGGGGAATTATAATGGTTGATTGGTAATTGGTTGCTTGGCGATTGGGGAACCGGGGGGAGAGTTTGTGCGTTTCTTCACTGAGCATCCGAAGCGCTGACCCGTTTGGGTAAAATGCGTTAGAATACGTAAACTTCAAGGAAAATAGGAAGAACTATGCAAAATCGAGACGATGTCAAAAACACCATTAATAAGTATCAGAAGCGCCAGCAGGGCGGGGGGCGAATGTTTGCCGTGGGGGCGATTGCGCTCGTGTTGTTTTTTGTCGGGGTTGTATTTCTTTATCAGTGGTATACCAATCCCAACGGATCGCTGTTGGCTTTTATGGCGACGGAAACGTCCACCCCTACCGCGACGGTAACCCCGACGCCGACAACCCCCACGCCGACCGTGCCCCCGCCGACGGAAACGCCCACCCCCACGGAAACCCCGACGATTACGCCCACCCCCACGATAGATGGGCCGTTCTTTTATACCGTGCAAGAAGGCGATACGTTGTTTGGCATTGCCCAACAATTTGGCGTGGATGTGAACCGGCTTTTGGAAGTCAATGAGTTGACGTTTGATAGCGTGATTATTTCAGGCCAACAGATTCTGGTCCCTGACGCGAACGAGGAATTGCCGACCGCGACCCCGATCCCCGCCGGACTGCCGCGTGGAACGGAGATCGAGTACACGATCCAGTTGGGGGACACCCTCTCCACGATTGCGGAGAAGTTTAACAGTACGTCTGAGGCGATTTTAGAGGCCAACGAAGCGATTGAAGATGCCAATGATATTTTTGTGGGCCAGGTGATCATTGTTCCGGTCAATCTTGTGACGCCCGCCCCGACCGCCACGGGTGCCCCGCTCGGAACGCCCGGCGCGATTGTGACGCTGACGCCCGCGCCCACACTGGAGGCGACGGCGACGCCGTAGGTTACCGATTATACAAATCAAAACCCCCGCCTCGCGGGGGTTTTTGATTCGAAACGACAAGGGAGGCGATTAGCCCGCTTGCAAGCCCTCACCCCACGCCAAACCGCTATGACAAAACCCCCCTCAGGCAAAGAAATTTATCTTTTTACGCTTCTCTTGTTCGTCGTGTGGTCCATCCGCGCCACATACCTGTATGCCATCGATGAGCACATTGCCTCCGCTTCCCTTCGTCTCGTTTATTCCACGGGCATCAAGTTTGCCCTATGGGTGCTCCCAGCCTTCGCTTTTGCCTATCGGATCCGGCGCGAAGCCCCTTTTCATGCGTTGGGCTTCACCACCTTCCCCTCTGCCAGACAATGGCTTCCCCTGCTTTTAATATTAGGCACCTATTTAGGGGTCATCATTGGCTTTGAAACCTTGACAGGCCAAAAAGAGCTTACGTTCACCCGCCCGCTCACCTTCACCTTCTCGGGCTTTCTTTTTACGTTCGCCTCGCCGCTCATTGAAGAAATCCTGTTCCGAGGGCTTCTGCTCAAAGAGTTTGCACACTTAATGCCCAAATGGCGGGCCAATTTGCTGACTTCTCTCTTGTTTGCAGGCATTCACCTTCCGTTTTGGCTGTCGCAAGAGGGTTTCACGCCCATGGTCATCGCCAATACAGTCGGTGTGATGCTCTTCAGTTTGGTGGCGGGTTGGCTCTTTCTCCGCAGTAAATCTCTATGGCCCCCCTACCTGGCGCATGTTCTGAATAATATCGTGGCGGGTCTTTTGGTTGTGGTTCGTGGATAGCTGAACTGGATGGGTTCTCATCCCGTTGATTTCGGTCGCGTCAAAAAAGAAAACCGGCCCCTCCCGAGGCCGGTTTTCTTTTTGACACTTGAGGTGTCGCCACTTCCAGAGCGGTTACACTTCGGTCGTCATTACAAACACCATTGGGCGGCGTTTAGTTTCGTTGTACAGGAAATCTTTCAGGGCGCGTTCCACGTCCGCTTTCAGCCCGCCGTTCGCTTTGTGAACAGTGTCGGTGACGTGTTCCACCGTTTCCATGAGGAGTTGTTCCGCTTCCGGTTCGTACACAAATCCTTTGGTTACAATTTCAGGGTGGCGCAGTAATTTGCCATTGTTATTGACCAAAAGATTGACGATCACACACCCGTCGCGGGCCAGCGATTCCCGGTCGCGCACCACCGTCGGGCCGATGTCGCCCACCCCCAGGCCATCCACGAACACATACCCGCCGGGATGGCGGTCACCCAGTTTCATCTCCCCATTTTCAAACTCGATAATTTGCCCGTTTTCCACCACGGCGATGTTTTCCGCCGGGATGCCCACTTCCCGCGCCAGGGCGGCGTGTTGGTGCAAGTGACGCAGTTCGCCATGCACGGGGATCAGGTACTTGGGCCGCACAAGGTGAAGCATCAACTTGATTTCTTCCTGACTGGCGTGCCCGGATACATGCACGGGCGCAATCGGATCGTAGATCACGTTGGCCCCCCGCCGGAACAGACTGCTGATTGTGCGGTTGACCAATTCCTCGTTCCCCGGAATGGGATGCGAAGATAGCACCACTGTGTCCCCTTTTTTGAGGCTGAATTGACGGTTGGTATCGCGCGAGAGGCGTCCCAAGATCGAAGACGGTTCCCCTTGCGAGCCGGTACACATCAGCACGACTTCGTTGGGCGGCATTTGCAGGGCTTGTTGGACAGAAACAAGTGTCGTTTCCGGGATTTCCAAATATCCCAGTTTGCGGGCCATTTTTGCGTTTTCTGTCATGCTCGTGCCGACAAAGGCCAGTTTGCGTCCGTGATTGGCGGTCGCCACCGCAACCTGTTGCATCCGAGAGATGAGGGAGGCGAAGGACGCGACGATGATCCGTCCCGGGGCCGCGCGGAAAACTTCGTCGAGCGCCGGGCCGATGACCTGCTCGGACGGGGTCCAACCGGGTTCATCGGCGTTGGTGGAATCGGCCAGCAGGGCGAGCACCCCGCGCGCACTCAGTTCCGCCAGTTTACCGTAGTCGGTCGGCCAGTTATCCACTGGGGTATGGTCGAATTTGTAATCCCCGGTATGCACCACCAACCCCGCGGGGGTCGTGATGCCCAACCCCACCCCATCGGGGATCGAGTGGCATACGTGAAACAGTTCCACCGTAAACGGGCCAAGTTCGATCTTTTGCCCGGCCTGGACGGTGTTCAAGACCCGTGTGTTTTTGGCTTTTCCATCGCGGGCAATTTTGACTTCCAACAGCCCCCGCGTGAGCGGCGTGGCGTAGATGGGGACATCGATCCGATCCAAAACATGGTTGATGGCCCCGATGTGGTCTTCGTGCCCGTGCGTGATCACAATCCCTACCACTTTCTCCACTCTGTCCATCAGGTAGCCAAAGTCTGGGATGATGTAATCTATGCCGAGCATATCGTTTTCTGGAAACATGAGGCCAGCATCCACAACCAAGATACTTTCCCCATACTCAAAAATCGTCATATTTTTGCCGATTTCGCCCGCACCGCCCAAGGGGATGATGCGTAATTTTTCAGTTGACATTTTGTATATTTACTCCGAAATTTAAAATAATAACCCCGACGAATCGCCGGGGTCTGGGTTCAATGGTTGATCGTTTTTGAGGGCTGTCTTTTTACATTCAAATTCAACTTCAAACCTGCGGGCACTTCGCCGTGTGCTAAGAACAATGTTGCAATTAACGACGGGAATTTTATCATTCTTAAGATGAATTGTCAAAAATTTTACCGGGGGCGCGTATGCGACGTAAGTATCGCTGTCCAGGTTCATTTATCCCCTATTCTGCCCTGCGTATGTAGTCGTCCGTCAAACCTAAAAATTTAATTTGTAATGACGACTTTAGTCGTGATTTTGAGCGGTTGAAACCGCCACTACGAACCTGAAAATGATTTTTGACAGCCTAGTAGTCCCGTGGCTGGTGGGAAAATTCGGGGTTTGTCCCGTAACTCCTGGTAGAACCCGTATTTATCCCTACCCACGCCGCGTAGAAAGAGCCGGAAAAAAGGAGGGGAACGAACACAGAGCAGTGGATAAAAAAAAGCCCAGGCAATGCCTGGGCTTTGAAGAACCATTCGACGGGAAAATTCAGGCCTGAGGGCCGGAGTTATCCTGTGAAGAGGCCTGATTTTAGTAATCGGGCATCGGGGGCGCGGCGGGAGCTTTGTCCTTTTCGGGGAGGTCGGTGATGAGGGCCTCGGTGGTGAGGATCATCGCGGCGATGGAGGCGGCGTTTTCGAGGGCGCCACGGGTCACTTTCGCGGGGTCAATGACACCAGCTTTGACCATGTCGCCATATTCTTCGCTCAGGACGTTGTACCCAATGCGGGCATTGTCTTCGCCTTTCTGCGCACGGCGGACACCTTCGAGAATGACGGAGCCATCCTGCCCAGCGTTGTCGGCGATTTTGCGAAGGGGCACTTCCAGGGATTTGCGGACGATGTTGACGCCGAGTTGGGCATCTTCGTTGTCCATTTTGAGGCCGTCCAACGCGCGGAGGGCGTTGACGAGGGCCACACCACCGCCGGGGACAATCCCTTCTTCGACCGCGGCACGGGTCGCAGAGACGGCGTCTTCCACGCGGTGTTTCTTTTCTTTCAGTTCGGTCTCGGTCGCGGCGCCAACACGGATGATGGCAACGCCACCGGCCAGTTTGGCCAGACGTTCGTTGAGTTTTTCTTTGTCGTAGTCGCTGGTGGATTTGTCAATTTCGACGCGGATTTGATCCACGCGGCCTTTGATCGCGCCCGAATCGCCTTTGCCGCCGATGACTGTGGTGTCATCTTTGGAGGAGGTGACTTTCTCGGCGCGGCCGAGGTCGGCGAGGGTAACGCTTTCGAGTTTGCGCCCAGCTTCGTCGGAGATGACGGTGCCGCCAGCGAGGACAGCGATGTCACCGAGCATGGCTTTGCGGCGGTCACCGAAGCCTGGGGCTTTGACGGCGAGGACGTTGAGCATGCCACGCAGTTTGTTGAGAACGAGGGTGGCGAGGGCTTCCCCGTCCACATCTTCAGCGATGATGACGAGGTCACGTTTGCCGATCTGGACCATTTTTTCCAGAATGGGGACGATGTCCTGGGCGGCGGAGATTTTCTTGTCGTGGATGAGGAGGTAGGGGTCGGCGATGGTCGCTTCCATGTGCTCGGCGTCGGTCACAAAGTAAGCGGAGATGTAGCCCCGGTCAAATTGCATCCCTTCGACGTATTCGGTTTCGAATTGCAGGCCGCGGGATTCTTCGACGGTGATAACGCCGTCGTTGCCGACTTTGTCAAACACACCAGCAATCAAGTCACCAATTTCCCGGTCCTGGGCAGAAATGGAGGCGATGTTGCCCATTTCTTCTTTGGTGGTGATTTCAATGGCGTTGGCTTTGATGTAATCGGAAACAGCTTTGGTGGCGGATTCGATGCCCCGTTTGACGAGCATGGGGTTCGCACCGGCGGCGAGGGCTTTGAGGCCTTCGGTCACGATGGCGTGGGCCAACACGGTGGAGGTGGTGGTGCCATCGCCCGCGATGTCATTGGTTTTGGTCGCGGCTTCTTTGAGGAGTTGCGCGCCCATATTTTCGTAGGGGTTTTCGAGTTCGATTTCTTTGGCAACGGTCACGCCATCGTGGGTGATGGTGGGGGAGCCGAATTTTCGGTCGAGGGCCACGTTGCGGCCTTTGGGGCCAAGGGTGGTTGCCACGGCTTTGGCCAGGGTATCCATCCCAGCCTGTAAGCGGCGGCGAGCTTCATCGGAGAAAACAAGTTGTTTAGCCATGGGAATATTCCTTCAGATCATGATTCTAGCCAGTTACAATGGCCAGGATGTCGTTTTCACGCAGGATGAGCACTTTTTTGCCATCCAGTTTAATTTCAGTGCCAGAATATTTGGCAAACAGGACAATATCGCCAACGGCAACGTCCATCGCGACACGTTCGCCTTTGTCATTGCGGTCGCCAGGGCCAGCGGCTAAGATTTTGCCACGTTGCGGTTTTTCTTTGGCGGTTTCGGGCAGAATGATGCCGCCAGCAGTCATTTCTTCCTGCTCGACCGGTTCCACAACGACACGATTGCCGAGGGGTTTGAGTGAAAGGGACATTTTGACCTCCAAAAGGTAAAGGTTGGAATAAGAAAGTCGATGTTAACGCTTTAGCACTCTCGCTTTGTGAGTGCTAAAGCGGGCGTATGATACACAGGTTTAGAGGGGAAGTCAAGGGACTTAGAAAAAGGATTCTTATAGAATTCTGACATTCATCCCCCACCCATCCCTTTTTTGGGATAGTTCAACGCAAACGAAACACCCCGATTTGTTATGTTTTATGGTTCTTGTGCTTTTGCCGGGAAATTCGGGGTTTCATTCCGTTAATTCCCGTAGAGGTTGTTTATTGACCGGATTGGGCCAGGATGCGGCAGATTTCTTCGTTTTCGTCAATAATCAAGGGGATGACGGCGTCTGTGCCGTAGCTAGCCCGCAAGGCAGTCCGAACAACGGCAACATCGGGATCGTCGCACTTGTTTAGCGCCGACAAGACCGAGTCGTAGAACACGTAATAATATGCGACTTCAATCGAAGTCAAAGCCAGCCCTTGCACTTCTACTTTACCTACTTCATTTTCTTCGGCAGTACATCCTACCACGGCACATTTTAAGGTCGGAAGCGCGGTTTCGTAGTTGCGCGCTTGCATGTAAATCCGGCCTAATTGACCGTACACTGAAGGGTTTTCGGGATCATATTCCAGGGCCTTTTCGCCATTTCGGGCGGCGATGAAAAACTCGCCTTGTTGAGCGTAGGTTTTGGCAATAGCGAGGTAGGGGATGGGGTCTTTCACGCCGATTTGTTCGTTGATGGCGGCGGCGCGGGCAAAGGCTTCGAGGGCTTGTTCAAACCGTTCTTTGGCAACGGGGGAATTGATATCGACAAGTTGCGCTTCTTGGGCCAGTTGTCGGTAGTTATAACCCACGTAAAGATATAAAAAGGTCAGATTGGGGGCCAGAGCGGCGGCGCGTTCGTATTCTTCAATCGCGTCGAAATATAGCCCTTTCGTTTCCAACACTTGTCCATAAATCCGATGAACGTCCATTAACTGATCGTTCGCGGCCAGGGCGGAGAGAATG
>JABWBV010000379.1 GCA_013359445.1 Anaerolineales bacterium
GCCCCGCCGTTGACCAGCGAGTCACCGCCTGTCAACGTGATGTTTTGCAGGCGAAATGTAACCAGCCCGGCGAAAAAATGCCGTTCGAGCGACGCGGCCTGGAGGATGATCTGATTCCCGCCGTTGATGGTCACGTTGCCGAGATTGACAATTTTCGTGAGCGAGAGGGGGATGGTGGTTTCGCCTGGGCCACAATCGAATGTGATCGTGCCCCCGCCACTGTTCGCGGTCGCGAGCGCGTCATCGAACGCCGCTTCGGTACAACTCGCAGGCGTGCCATCCCCCACGACCGCGTCTGCCGCGCGGGTGGGCGCGGCAAGGAAGAGGGAAAAAAAGAGAAAGATAAGGACAATTTTGGTTTTCATGGGGGACTCCTTTAGGGAAAATAGAATACAGATTGCACAGATGTACACAGATACACACAGAAAAAATCTGCGAAATCCTCAAAATCTGCGTACAAAATTTACGTTTCCGGTTCGTTTGGGACATCTGGGTCAGGGATTTCAACCTTTTTCGTCTGATTTTTGTGCCGCCGGACGCGCCGCTTCTCGGTAGAATCAGCAGGCTCATCCTCTCGTGTGATGGCCTCCTTCACCGTGATCGTCGTCGTTTCCAGCACTTCAATCGTCAAAATCAACCGTCGTAGGGTCATATCCTGAATATATCGGACTGGCTGTAATAAAAGGTGACATTTTGTGACAAGAACTCGTAGGAACACTTGGAATTCGTAGGAACTTATGGGAACTCATAGGAATTTGAAGGAACTTCCCTCAATTCCTACAATTCCCACGAGTTCCCCCGAATTCCTTCCAATTCCCATCCATTCCCATGAATACTCCTCTCCCCGCCTCCTTCCCCGCCTCCCTCCGCTTTCTCCGCAAACGCGCCCGCCTCACCCAAGACGAACTGGGCCGCGCCGTCGGCTACAGCCGCGAACAAATCGCCCGCCTCGAAAACGGCTCCCGTCTCCCCGATCTTGCCGTCGTCGCCGCGCTGTTTGTCCCCGTCCTCCTGCGGAATCAAGAAAAAGCCCTTGTTGAACAATTTCTGACCCTGGCCGGACAAACCCGCGCGGAATCCCAAGTCACCATCACCCACACCCGCCAAACGCGTGTCCAACTCGTCAGCGAAACCCTGATGCCCCCGGCTTCCGCGGGACACCGCCCCCCATCCCCCCTCCTCCCCCTCATTGGTCGCGCCGCCGAAGTCGCCGATTTACTCGCCCTCCTGTCCACCACCCGCCTGCTCACCCTCCTCGGTGCGCCCGGCATCGGCAAAAGCCGCCTCGCCCTCGAAGTCGCCCACCACAGCCTGCCTTATTTCACCGACGGCGTCGTCTTCGTCCCCCTCGCGGATGTCGCCTCCCCCGCCGATGTCCCCTATGCCCTGTTGCGCGCCTTCGCCCTCACCCCCGCGCCTCAACAGACCGTCGAAACCGCGCTTGCGGATTACCTCGCCTCCCGCCACCTTCTCCTCGTGCTGGACAACTGCGAACACATTTTAGACAGCACCTCGCACTTCACCACGTGGCTGGCGCGTGCCCCCCGCCTTAAACTCCTCTGCACCAGTCGTGTCCCCCTTGATCTGTACGGGGAACAAGAATTCCCTCTCGCCCCCCTCCCCGCGCCAAACCTCGCCGAACCGCCCGACCTCGCGCGGTGGGCCGAATTCCCCGCCCTGCAACTCCTCCTCGCCCGCGTCCGTGCCGCCACCCCCACCTTCGCCCTCACCCCCGAAAATCTCCTCCCCCTCGCCACCCTCTGTGTCGCGCTGGACGGCCTCCCCCTCGCCCTCGAACTCGCCGCCGTCCGCCTGCGCGATCTGCCCCCGGACGAACTCGTCCAACAGCTCCTCACCCTGCGCGGGAACGGGCAACTCTCCTCCACCTGGCTCCAGCAAACCAAGCGCAACATCGCCGAACGCCACCGCACCCTGCAAGCCGCCATCGAATGGAGTGTGCGCCGCCTGACCCCCGAACAACAAATCGCCTTCTACAGCCTCGGTGTGTTTACCGGTGGATGCACGGAAGACGCGGCCCGCGCGGTCGCCGCGCCCGATCCGGGTCTGCTGACCGATCTCGCCCGCGCCAGCCTGATCCACCTCCGCGAGGGGCGCGTCACCCTGCTCGAAACCCTCCGCACGTACGCCGCCGAACATCTCCCCACCCACGCACCGGATGCCTACGCCGCGCACGCCCGCTACTTCACCGCGTTTGCCGCTGAAGTGTTCCCCGGCGTGTTGGGGGATGAGCAAGCCGCCTGGATGCAACGCGCCCTGGACGATCACGAAAACTGTCTGGTCGCCCTCCGTTGGGCGTTGCGCCACGCGCAGGGGGACATCGCCGTCCCGTTAGCAGGGGGGCTGTGGTGGTTTTGGTACCGGCAAGGGTTGTTCATGTTGGGGCGGGAGATGTTGACTGCGGCGTTGCAATTGCCCTCGTCCGATCTCCTCTGGCGGGCGAGGGCGCTCAATGGGTTGGCGAGTTTTTGCCTCGTGCAGGAAGATTACGCCGCCAATCTGGCCTATCACCAGGAAGGCTTGGCCTTGCGCCGCCAACTGGGCGATGCGGAGGGCGTCGGCACGGTTCTGCATAACATGGGGCTGACCGCGATCACCATGGGGGACTTTGCCCAGGCCAGCGCGTGGATGGAAGCGAGCATTGCGGCTGACCCCACCAGCGATCCGATGATGGCATGGACGCATTTGGGGCTGATTGCCCAGGAACAGCTAGATTTCCCCCAAGCGCGGCGCTGGTTGGAACAAGCCTACCAACACGCCCAACCATTATCCGAGGGGTGGGAACAAGCCTTTGTGATGAACTTTCTGGCAGATGTTTTGCGGGATATGGGGGAACACGCGGCGGCCAAAACTCTGGCCCAATCCAGCCTGCGGATTTTCGACGCGCTGAACGACACTTATTACCGCCCCGATCCGCAATTTCTCCTCGCGCAACTTGCCGGGGACGAAGGGGATGACGTCACCGCCCTCGAACAGGCGACCCAGGCCCTGGCACAGTACGAAGCCCGGCAAGACGCGGTCGTGACGGCGTGGGTGCAGTTGTTTTTGGCCGAATTGGCGTGGAAGCGGGGGGATGGGGTGGCGGCGTCCGCGTGGTTCACGCAGGCGAGCGCATTACGGCAAACCGTCAAACGTCCATTGACCCCACGTGAAGAAAAGCGTTATTTACAATTGAAGATTTGGCTTGGTGGGGGTTCGTAGTGAGGCACGCCAGTGCCGGGAAACGGCACTGGCGTGCCTCACTACGAACAACGATGTATACGATCAGGGGGTTTTGATTTCGGCGAGTTTTCCGTTGGTGAGGTGGAGTAAATCTTTCACGGGCAGGCGGATGTTTAAACCCCGCTGTCCCCCGGAGATGTGGATTTCTGGAAAATTGGCGGCGGATTGGTCGAGCAAGACTTGAAACCCTTTGTTGATCAGGGCGAGTGGGGAAATGCCCCCGGCTTGTAATCCGGTCAGTTGCTCGGCTTCCTTTTGTGTGGGGAGGGTCACTTTCTTCTCGTTGACGGCTTTGGCGACGAGTTTGAGATCCACTTCGGATGGGGCAGGGACGACCGCGAGAATGGGTTTGCCTTTGACGGTGCGAGTGATGACGATGGTTTTGAAAACCATTTCCGGGGGGATGTTTAATTGCGCGGCGGTTTCCAACGCGCCAGTTTTTTCCTCCGCGGAAAGTTCGAACACCTCATAAGTGATTTTTTTGGAGTCCAAAAGCCGGGTGATGTTATTGCGCATAGCCATTAATGCCTCGGGTACAAATTATTGCCCAATATTTAACTACAAAATCAACCAACCGGCAAAGTGAGCGTAAATACTGCGCCACCTGTGGGGTAGTTGGCGGCTTCAAGCTTCCCACCGTGGGCGTCGGCGAGGCGGCGGGCGATGGACAAGCCCAACCCGGTTCCCCCTTCGACGCGGCTACGGGAACGATCTCCCCGGTAAAACCGCTCGAACAGATAGGGGAGGGAATCTTCGGGGATGCCGGGGCCGGTGTCTCGCACGGACAGCTGAACTTTTCCGGAAGCGCACTGAACTTCGACAGTGATTTGACCATCTTCAGGGGTGTGGCGAATCGCGTTCGTAAGGAGGTTGCCGAGGATTTGTTCTACCCGTCCGGGGTCGGCTTCCACGATGGCGCAGGAGGGGGGGAGCGTGGATGAGATGGTTTGGTTTCGGGATTTTGCGTGGGGTTGGAATTGTTCAACCACACGTTGAACGAGGCCGAGGATGTCTGTTTCGGTTTTGATCAATTCCAGTTCACCGGCGTCCGCGAGGGCAAGGGTACGGAGGTCGTCTACAAGTCGTTCGAGCAGAAGGGTTTGTTCGTAAACGGGTTGGATGGATTCAGGCGTGAGAGGATAAATGCCGTCTTGAATGGCTTCGAGGTTGGCACGCTGAACGGAGAGAGGGGTGCGGAGTTCGTGCGCGATGTCGGCGGTCATGGCTTTGCGACGGGTTTGGGATTGTTGAAGGGATTCAGCCATGAGGTTGAAGGTACGTCCTAAGTGGGCGATTTCATCGTCACCTTCTACGGGCACCCGTTGATCGAGATCGCCTGCTCCGAGGGCGGCAGAGGCTTGTGTGAGCGTGCGGACCGGGCGGAGGAGGACGTAGCCCAGGATGAGGGCAAGAATCACGGCTAACACACCGCTGATGGCGGTTGCAAAGAGTGCGCCGCGGTTGATCACCGTGAGCAATCCGTTTTCGATGGGGGGAGCCAGCCCCGGACGTGCCGCAGGTATCAGGTATCCGACAATTTTGCGGTTGACACGAATGGCAATTGCCCGTTCCTGTTCCTCAGGGGTAATTTCGCGGGGGGAGGGGGTGAAATTAACCTGGCTAGTGTCTACGAGGAGGATATTTGAAGGATCAGCGAGGAGGTAGGTTTCGTTTTCTGGCCCTGGGCCTCCAGGTCCCATGCCTTGCCCGCCTTGTTTGTGCGTTTGGAAGAGGGATGTAACCCCTTCCCAGGTCTGGTTGGTGTAGTAGTAGTTTTCGAGGGAGGTGACCAGCGCTTCGGCCCCGGCAAACCCGCCGCGTGAGGAAAATCGTTCGAGGGCGACATTCATCTGCCAGCGAGCGAGAAAGGTCACGCTGAGGGTGGTGATGAGGATGAGAAGGAGGAAGGAGAGGAAGAGGCGGAGGCGCATGGGGGAGAGTGGTCAGTTATCAGTAAACAGTGAAACAGTTTTCAGTGATAAGCGATGAAGTGCAGGACACTTATCTCTTTTTTGCTTACTGTTTTGCAAACCGATACCCGACCCCAAACACCGTTTCAATATACTTCGGTTTTTTGGGATCGGGTTCGATTTTGGCGCGGAGGTTTTTGATGTGGGCGTCGACAGTCCGTTCGTAGCCTTCGTAGTAGGTGCCTTGCGTGGTTTCGATGAGTTGTTCGCGGGTGAAGGCGCGGCCGGGCTGGGCGGCGAGGGTGTGCAGGAGGGTGAATTCGGTGGGGGTCAGTTCGATGGTCTGGCCTTCGCGGGTGACGAGGTAGGCTTGCAGATCAATTTGCAGATCGCCGACGCGGAGTATCTCCGGGGCGGGGGTTCCGGGTTGGGCGCGGCGGAGGAGGGCGCGGACCCGGGCGATGACCAGCCGCGGGGAGAACGGTTTGGTCACGTAGTCGTCTGCACCCAGTTCGAGGCCAATCAGTTGATCGGGTTCATCTACCCGCGCGGTGAGCATGAGGATCGGGACTTGGGATTTGCGGCGGATTTCGCGCGCCACGTCAAGCCCGTCCATTCCCGGTAGGTTCAGGTCGAGGATGACGAGGTCGGGGCGTTTGTGGTCCCAGGTGGAGAGGCCAGAGTCGCCGCGGTAGGCGGTGAGGACTTCAAAGCCGGATTTTTCCAGGTAGGAGCGGAGGACTTTTACGAGTTCGGGTTCGTCTTCGATGATGAGGATGGTGGACATGGGGGAGAGGGAGAAGAGGTGAAAAGGAGAAGAGGAGAAGAGGAGATGGAGGGGAATATACAACAGGGAAGAATGTATTTTTGGTTAAGGAAAGGATACCAGCCCTGTGTGAAGAAGATGTGAAGTTGGAATAGAGGGGATGTGAAGGTATTAGAAGAGAAAGGTTTTCTCTGTTTTACGGCTCTTTCCAGGTTTTCCCACTATCTTGGGAGATTAATTGCTGGGTCTGTGAAAGATCGGGGGGGGTAATAATATCCATGATGCCGATTTGAGCGGTTTCAAAGCGGACATCCAAAATTAAACCAGACTGGCAACAAATCCAATTTGGCCAGGTTTCACTCGGATTCCATACATCCCAGGATTCGCCTTGATCTTGGGACACAGCAAAATGCGTTCCTAGCCAAAACCATATTAGACCTTGTTCGGACGATATGTGGAGATTTTGGCAAGGAACCTCAATTTTTTCTGGCTTGTAAAGTTCGAAGATTTGGCTCCAACTTTTCCCCCCGTCATGGCTGTTAACAAAAAAGTAGTAAGCTCCTGGGGTAATGCCTGTTTCGGGAAATACGATTACTTGGACCTGAGTTGAAGCAGATAAATTTTGCTCACAACTTGAAAAAGGTTGCTCAACTACCATTCCCGAATTAATTAAAGCTAGTAGACCGAATGCACTATTAAAAAGCAGGCAAAAAAACAAAATGTCCGGTCGTAATTTATTGGCTTTCCAAAGGTTATGTACAAATAACATACATATCAGCCCCAAAATCAATACACCGATAAACATTTTTAATGGGGTATCTCCGCCCCAAAAAGACCAAACTACAAAAACTAGAAATTCAACAGCACCATTAACAATACGCGCCAATGCTTTTAAGCGGATAGACCAATAGATGAAGTTGACATGATTCGGGATAATGTACGCGGTTGTTAACAATAGATAGAGAACAGAAAAAAGAATTCCCGTGCGATGTGGTTTCATTGTGTTGGTTTGAAAGTTACCAAATGACAGCTACACTATATCTAGCAATTTGAGGATCAATGGAAAGAATGGGAAGGTTTTCAACCTGACTTTGTGCGACCAGAATCCGATCAAAAGGATCACGGTGGTAAGAGGGTAAAGAGTAAACATGCAATGTGTGGCTGAGTTGAATGGCG
>JABWBV010000380.1 GCA_013359445.1 Anaerolineales bacterium
ACCTGCGCCCGGTTTCGCAGGAATACATTCACCGGTGCCATTTGCGGGTGAACCGGCATCTGTCCAAAACGGGCAAATACCTGCTCGACGCGGGTTCCGGCCCGATCCAATACCCGGAATATTTGACGTATTCCGAAGGCTACCAGTACCGCGTCTGTGCAGATATGTCCATCACGGCGCTGATCGAGGCGCGGAAAAAGATCGGGGAGCGGGGGCTGTTCGTGGTTTCGGACATTGCCAATTTGCCGTTCAAGAAAGAGGCGTTTGACGGGGTGGTGACTCTGCACACGATCCATCACCTGCCGTTGAGCGAACACGCGCGGGCGTATGAGGGCTTGCATCGGGTGTTGATGCCCGGTCGGAGCGCGGTGGTGGTCAACGGGTGGAGTACGTCGGCGATCATGGATCCGTTTCGGAGCTTTTCCAAGTTGCGGAAGCGGGTGTGGATGGCGATACGACGGAAGACGGAAGACGGAAGACCGGAAGCCGACGGCGATGCCCCGTCCCCCGTCTCCGGTCTCCAGTCAGACGATGTAAAAAACACTTTCGTCGAAAAGCACGATCCAAATTGGTTTAAACGAGAGATTGCCCCGCGGATGAATACGCAAATCCTGGTTTGGCGGAGTGCGAGTGTGCATTTTTTGAAGAATTATATTTTCGAGAAGCGCGGCGGGCGGGCTTTGCTCCGATTGTTATTTGCACTGGAGGAACGTTTCCCGCGGTTTTTTGGTGAAAATGGAACGTATCCGTTGATTGTGATAAAGAAGTAGATAGGGTACATAGAGTAAATAGAGTACATAGGGTAAATAGGGTAGCCCTTACCCTCCTCTAGCTTATCTACCCTATTTACCTTATCTACTTTATCTACCCTACCATATTTACCCCTCTCCCCATGCCCCCCTCCACCCGCCTCCAACTCGCCCACGACCTGACCGCCAAAATGGCCGCGAAGTATCCCCTCCTGCTCGGCGGGGTGTACGGTTCGACCGCGCGGGGGGAAGATACGGAATGGTCGGATTTGGAGATGTGGTTTGTGCTGGCGGGGAGGGCACCGATGCAAGAAAAGCATTGGATTGTGTGCGAAATCGCCGTGGGATGCCGCATTTGCGGGGAGCAGGAATTGATCGAGCAGGTGACGCACCCGGATGGCGAATGGCCGTTTGTTGTCGGAGTGTTGGACGTGCTCAAGGTGTTGTACGGCGAACCTGCGAAAGTCCAGGAGTGGTTGGCATTGGCGCGTGAGACGCCGCGCGAGCGGTTCCATGAATATTTGGCGGCGCAATTGCCAGCGTATGTCGTCGAATCGTATGGCCGGATCTACTCGTCTGCCGAGCGCGGCGATTGGGCGACGGCGCGGTATTCGCTGACCGAAGTGTTATTTGAGATGCAACGGGCATTGTGTCTGCTGAATCAACGCTGGGTGACGCGGGATTATGACGCCGGACTATTACAAGTGGCCGCGTTTCCGAAAATTCCCGTTGGCTATGGCGAACTTGTCCCCGCCCTGTTGGCCGCGCAAGATTTTGAGACGCTGTTGCCCCTCGCGGAACGGTTGGTGAACGAGTTTTGGCTGTTGATCGCGGAGGAAGGGGTGGAGGTGGGGAGATGTGAGGCCGTTGAGGAACTCGAAGTGTGAGAATGTAGATACAGTAAATAAGGTAAATAGGGTAAATAAAGTAAATACCCTACCCTATCTACCTTTATCTACCCTATCTACCGTATCTACCTTATCTACCGTATCTCCCCCCCATGTTCCCCGCTCGCCTCAACGCCTCCATTTACGCTTTCGCCACCCGTGCCTTCCGACGGCGGCGGTTTGCTCTTTTTCAAGATTTTATATCGGGTCTGCCGCGCCCGCTGACGGTGTTGGATGTGGGGGGGAGCGAGGCGTTTTGGGTGCAGATGGGGATGGGGGAGGCGGACGGGGTGATGTTGGACGATGTCCAGATCACGCTCGTGAACCGTTTCCCCGCGCGGGCCGGGCACTTTTCCCGGATCGTGGCGGGGGATGCGCGCGGGTTGCCGTTCCCCGATCAGGCGTTTGACCTCGCGTTCGCCCATTCTGTCATCGAGCATATGGGGAGCTGGGAAGGGCAATTGCAAATGGCGGCGGAGATGCGGCGGGTGGCCCGGCATTTTTTCGTGCAGACGCCGAACCGCAATTTTCCGGTGGAGCCGCATTTTTTGATGCCGTTCATCCAGTTTTTGCCAGTGGAATGGCGGGCGCGGATTTTGTTAGGGCTGAAGGTGGAGTATTTTTTTGAGCGGATTACCACGCTCGCACGGGCACGGGCGGTGGCACAGGAGATTGTGCTGTTGAACCGGAAGGAGTTCCGCCAGTTGTTTCCGGGGGGGCGGCTGGTGGAGGAGAAAGTTTTTGGTATCACGAAGTCGATTACGATTTTTGGCGAATCGTGACTCGTGAAGTGTGATACGTGATCTTGACTTCACGTTTCACGTTTCACGCCTCAAGGAGTATCTATGGATTGGAAGAATCAAGTAGTTCTCGTCACCGGCGGCACGGGGTCGTTCGGGAAGAAATTTATCGAGATCATGTTGAAGGAGTACCAACCGGCGAAGGTGATTGTGTATAGCCGAGACGAACTCAAACAGCACGAGATGCAGGTGAGCGGGTTCAACCATCCGAGCCTGCGGTATTTTATTGGCGATGTGCGCGATTTGCCCCGGCTGGAACGGGCGATGCAGGGGGTGGACATCGTCGTCCACGCGGCGGCGCTCAAACAGGTTCCGGCGTGCGAGTACAACCCGATGGAGGCGGTGAAAACGAACATCCTCGGGACGAGTAACGTGGTTTCGGCGGCGATTGACGCGAAAGTGAAAAAGGTGCTGGCGCTGAGCACCGACAAAGCGGTGACGCCCGTCAACCTGTACGGCGCGACCAAACTGACCGCCGAAAAACTGGTCGTGGCGAGCAACGCGTACGCAGGCGACCGCCAAACCCGCCTGAGTTGTGTCCGCTACGGGAACGTGGTGGGCAGTCGGGGGAGCGTGGTGCCGATCTTCATCCGCCAGCGCGCGACGGGCAAACTGACGATCACCGATGCGCGCATGACCCGGTTCTGGCTGTCGCTGGATCAGGGGGTGCGGTTCGTGATTTCGAACATCGAACGGATGCACGGCGGGGAACTGTTTGTGCCGAAAATCCCCAGCACGAAAATCACCGACCTCGCGCGGGTAATTGCCCCGGACGCGGAAATCGAAATCACCGGCATTCGCCCCGGCGAAAAACTGCACGAGATGATGATCGGGCGAGATGAATCCCGCTCGACGATTGAACTGCCTGACCGATTCGTCGTCCAGCCCGTCGGCCATCTCTGGTTCCGGCATGACTGGGGCCAGGAGGGGACGCAGGTTCCCGACGGGTTTGAATACACCAGCGATACCAACGCCCACTGGCTGACGGATGATGAAATCCGGGTGCTGGTGGAGCCGTTTGAAGTGGCATACAGAGAAGGTAAATAGGGAGACAGGGTAGATAAAGTAAATAGGGTAAATAAGGTACATAGGGTAAATACCGTATGTACTTTATCTACCGTATGTACCTTATCTACCTTTCCCCAAGGAGTGCGCCGTGAGAATACTGATCACCGGCGCGAGCGGACTGCTGGGCGCGAATGTGGCGCTCGAATTATCCGCAGGGCATACAGTGTTCGGCGTGGGGAACCGCGCCCCGCTGAACACGGAGGACTTTATCCCCGTCCAAGCGAACTTGCTCGATCCGGGCGAACTGTCCCGGGTGTTGGAGCAAACCCAACCAGATTGGGTGATCAATTGTGCGGCGCTGGCGAACCTGGAAGATTGTGAAAAAGACCCGGTGCTGGCGCGGCGCATCAATAGCGAATTCCCCGGAATCCTGGCCGAACAATGTCGGAGGGGCGGAGCGCGCTGGAAGCCAGCGCGACTTTTACACGTCTCCACCGACGCAATATTCGACGGCCAAAAGGGTAATTACACCGAGACGGACGAACCCAACCCGCTCAACGTGTACGCCCAATCGAAACTGGACGGGGAACGCGCGGTGGCCGATGCCAATCCCAATGCCCTGATCGCTCGCGTCAACTTATTTGGATTCAGCCCCAGCGGAAGACGGAGTCTGGCTGAATTCTTTTTATACAATTTGATGGCAAGTAAGCCCGTGAAGGGGTTCACGGATGTGTTTTTCTGCCCCATGCTGGTGAATGACATCGCACACATCTTTTTCAAGATGCTGGCGGCGGATTTGTCCGGGCTGTATCATGTGTTCAGCGCGGAGGCGTTGAGCAAGTATGATTTTGGGACGCGGATCGCGCACCGGTTTGGGCTGGACGCGGGGCTGATCGTGCCCGTGTCAGTGTCCGATGGGGGGTTGGTGGCTGCGCGGTCGCCGAATTTGCGGATGGATGTCCACAAGTTGTCCACCGCGTTAGGGGAGGATTTGCCCACGTTTTCCACGATGTTGGAGCGGTTTTACACACTTTATCAAGAAGGTTATCCACAGAGGGTGAGGGGGTTGGTGCAAAGCCAAGGAAGACAGACTTAAATTCAGTAAATCACAGAATTGATAGACAAAAGGGGCAACTCTGGTAAAAGGGAAGGTGCCAACCAAACCCCATTACCAAAGAGGCCCCCCAAGATGATACACCCATACGAGCTAAACGCAAAAGATGTACACGCCTGTGCCTTGCAGACCATGAAAAAACATTTGAAGTTGGAAGCCCACGGCTACGTTTGTCATACAGACATGCTATTTGATGTGCTCCTGAAAGCCAGTGCCGAATGCAGTAGTGTCGAAGCGGCCTGTGCCGATTTGGCGACGGTCGCCGATAGCAACACCCAGCGCGCCTACATCCATCTGGCCTTGCCTATTGAAGAACTGGAGAGCCAGGAACAACAAGCCAACGCCGCCTTAGCAGAAGGCATCCCAGAAAGCATGGGGCGGACAGGGGTCGAAATCGCGATCGATTTTCACGATGAGCCTTTCTATGGCAAGACGGAAGAACTCCGCGCCGTCACGTGTGCGGGGCAAGCGAAGAAAGGGACGACGCACTTTGTCCGCATTGCCACCGCCTATGTTATTTGGCGGCAAGTCCGCCTCACCCTGGCTGTGCATTATGTTTTGCCAGGGGAAGCCACACTGGACATCCTCAAAATGCTCCTCGAGCGGCTGAAGCAGCTTGGCTTTTCCGCCAAAGTCCTCTATTTGGACAAGGGGTTTGCCGCCACGCCCATTGTCGAGTATCTGGAAAAAGAAGTCCAACAGCCCGCCATTATTGCCAACCCCATTCGCGGGAAAACCGGGGGCACCAAGGCTTTGTGTCATGGCCGTGCTAGCTATACCACGGGTTACACCTTCGCGAATGGTACGACCGCTACCCTGGCGATGAAAGCCTCCCTGGTGCCCGATAAAACGGGCAAAAAGCGCCGCAAATGGTTATCCTTTATCGTGATCTTGCTGGACTGGTCGGCCGACAAAGTCTTCCAGGAATATCGACGGCGGTTTGGGGTGGAGTGTAGTTATCGCCTCCTCCGGCGTCTGCGCGCCACGACCACTTCTCGCAATCCAGCCTTCCGCTTTTTCTTGTTGAGTTTGGGGCTCATCCTGACTAATGTATGGGTCTTTCTGCGCTGGGAATTTGCTCGCTTGCAGGCGGTTGGCCCGCGCCGGGTCAACGCACCGCTCTTTCGCTTACATCGCTTTATCAAGTTCCTGATTCGCACCATCGAAAACCTTTATGGCACTATTTCCGCGATTCCCACGCACTGCTCACCTCAATCTGTGATTTACTGAAATTACCAATTGATGGGGTTTTTCACCTGAGTTAATAATTTGCAGTACTTTTGCGGTTTTAACATTTCTAGCCCAAAATGACTGGTTTTAAACCCAATTATGCTATTTTGGCATAAAAACCATCCCCATATACGGGGTGGATTTTTCAGAATTCCCCATATATAGGTCAATTGTTAAAAGCGCAAACTACTGTAATTTGTAAGTACGAACCAAATTAATCCAATGAAAACTAGAAACGCTAGAATTGCCAGGAGAAAAACAATAATAGCTGAAAATATCTTCGCTTTTTTCGTGAATTCCCTGGGAGTAAAAGGAGCAAATACATTTCTTTCTGAACCAAAGACCCAAAGGCTATAATTCTTTGATTTGTATGTGTAATTGACTCTATATACCATTTTGCTCTCAACTTTTACTTTTAGTCGCACAGGGATAACTTCATGCTCAAGCACAACATTGGATTTAGCCGGATTCGGTATATAAGGGAAAAAGTGGTCAACGATTTCGTGTACTAATTTGATATTGCCATCATAATTCTTGAGTTTGTTATCAATTGTTTTGTGTAATTCGTTCTTTACATGGTTCTGGATTAAGGCATATTCATTACTATTGACACCTCCTCTCAGCATGGGTCTCATCAGATCTTGTGGGTAATTCATGATCTCTTCAAATAACGATTTTCCACTAACCTTGGCCAATTTTTCGTTTGGTACAGGGCTTTTATTCTCAAAATGTGGAAGGGAAAGCAACTTGAACTCACTGTTTACTGAGATAATTTGTTTGACCCACCCAAATCCAAAACAATGATTACAGGTTTCATAACCTCCCGAACAAGTACATGGTTCATAATATTTATAGCCTTCATCTGATTTTTTCTCAACGGATCCCCGTCCATCGCACTTCCAGCATTTGACTCGTCTTGAACCGCCACACCTATGGCACAAACTCGTTTTTCCAGTTTCGATATAGAAACCTTGGCGTTTTATATTTTCTAATCCTTGTGGGATGTTTTCACTGTCGTAGAGCCATAAGGATTCTTTTGCTAAATCAGTGATACTTTGTCCAAGCTTACTTTGATCCCATGGCATTTCTGTTAACCTTCCTGTACGATCACCATACATGTATACAATTTGAAGCAGGTTACATCCTTCGTCCGAAATACTATGTATCTTGCTATTATTTAACAGCTCCTCTGGGACGGTAAGACGCCAAAATGAATTGCTCCATGTGTTTACAGCAGCAATAATGCCCGCATTAGCAGGAGCTATTCCAGGGTTAGGATTTGTAAT
>JABWBV010000381.1 GCA_013359445.1 Anaerolineales bacterium
CACAAGAAGAAGCGGTTGCGCGCAGGAGTTTCGTCGCGGTGATGCCATGGACAGCAGGCAGATCGACATCCATCACGATTACGTCGGGGCGCAGTGCGGCGGCCAGGGTCAGGGCGGCGGCCCCATCAGCCGCTTCACCACCTCAATCTGGGGGAACTGCTTGGCAAAGACAGGAAAGACGCCCTGATGGGTTGTCACTTGGCCATCATCGACCAGACCGGTAGCTGCTAAGACCAGGGCGCCGCCACAGATCGATACGGTCATGGTTTCAGGGCCAGCATGGCTGCGGATCCACTGGATGATCTCCTGGTTGTCATAGTCTTTGATAAAGGGGATGACCACCACATCAGGATTTTTGCCCAACAACTTGTCCAACTCGTCAAATGAGTAGTGGGGCATAATGTCCACCCCGCCCCACATAAAGGGGGTAAACTCTCGTTTGGGGGCGACGGTATAGACATTGAAGGCGCCGCTGGCGGCAAAGACTTCATAGGGCGCTAACAGGTCGGTGGTTGCCGTTGTCGTGGCGCTGGCCGCTCCCGACCAATTGATGCGAGAATGGCGCCGGCATGCATCTTTTCGCTAAACGTAGGAAGCCCAAATACGTAGCCTATGACGATGGCGTTCGTGTTTTCCAGGCTTTCGTTGTAAAATAAAGACGAGGTGTTTCTGGGAGGTTGATCAATGCCTGACACTTTGTTGGCGACCAAAGTCAGCTTACCGCTCTTGCGGCGCACCGTTGTCCCCAGGACAAAGGTACTGAGGCAACTGCAGGAGGGCATCCAGGATGGGCATTTGCTCACCCTGGTTTCCGCGCCGGCGGGCTATGGCAAGACGACCACGATTCGCCTGTGGGTGGAGGAAGCCGGCTACCCTGTGGCCTGGGTTACGCTGGATAAAGCCGACAACGGTAACACTCCAGAAAAGCGTGGAGTGAATTTGACAAAAAAGGGCACAAGCGGCAAAAGTGTTTGCATGACCAAATACAAAAACATGCCGATGCGCCCAGAGATGGTAGTATGTCCAGATTGTGGCGAGAAGTCAAATGGACGCATTGGTGTACACTCCCAAAAAGAACGACGGTATAAATGCCACGCCTGCGACAAGACGTTCAGCGATAGCTACGGCACGCCGCTGTATGGACTGAAAACACCGCAATGGGTGGTGACGCTCGTCTTGACCTTGCTCGCCTATGGCTGCCCCTTGCCGGCTATCGTTGCCGCCTTTGAACTGGACGAACGAACGGTGAGTGACTGGCAGGAAAAGGCAGGCGTTCATGCCAAGCAGGTGCAGGAGGAGGTTGTCTGCAAGGGTCGGGTTGAACTAGGTCAGGTCCAAGGTGACGAGTTCTATACGAAAACGCAGTGTGGTGCGGTCTGGATAGCGACCGCCATGTGTGTCTTTTCTCGGCTCTTTCTGTGGGGTGCCGTCTCTATCGAACGCAACGGCACCCTCGTCAGCGAAGTGGTTGAGCACGTCAAAGCGGCGGCGGTACCTAACCAACCGCTGCTGTGGGCAACCGATGGTTTTCGGGCTTGGGCGAGTGCGATTCTGACGGTCTTTCGGACACCCGTTCACACAGGCAAACCAGGGCGTCCTCGTCTGCAACTCTGGCCGGATTTGCACATTGTGCAGGTGGTCAAGCGCTACAGCGGTCGCTGTGTCACAGCCGTCGAACGACGCTTGTTGCAGGGCGCACAACAAGTCGCTGAAGAACTGGTAGCGGTCACCCAAGTGGGCATCGGCGTCTTCAATTTCGGGGGTGCGGTAGCCGTGTCGGGGGCAGTAGCCGTTCACCCGTCCGAACAGGGCCTGGGTCTCCCCTTTCCAGGGCATTTGGGCAAATTTGTCCACGGTGGCGATCAGCAGGGTGGGCAGACGGCGGTAGATTTCTTCGTCTACCACCAGGATGGGCAGGCCTTCGCCGGGGGCGTTGCGTCGGTTGAAAGCACAGGCGAGGGCATTGCAATATTGCAAGGTGCGGGCGCGGCCCTGGGCATAGGTTTCGACCTGAATATCCCGGCCCGGATTGAGCGGTTCGCCGCACCACGGGCAGTTGGTCAGTTGGGCGGGAGTGCCACTGCCGCCCCGGTACTCGGAGGCGGTGCTTCGCAGGCGTTTGACGGCTTCTTCCGCTTCGTCCGTCCAGTTGGGGGTACTGCGGCGGCCCACCCACAGGCCGATGCGGAAGGGTTCCGGCCCCCATTGCGCTTCGTCTTCCCGGCGGATGATTTCGGTGGCACAGATCAGGGCGGTGGCGCGTTGAAATTGTTGCAGGGTGAGCAGGCGCAAGGTGTAGCGCATGAGGACGGTCACGCCCGCGCCGCCGGACAAGCCCCCCAACGTGCCTTTCCGACGGGCGGATGGCCATCGCAAAGGCGGCGACGCCCAGGTAGGCCTCGGTTTTGCCGCCCCCGGTGGGGAACCAAAGCAGGTCGGCTTTGGCGGCAGTGGGGTGACTGCGGTCGGGATGGGTGGGGTCTACCAGGCCGGGCAGGTTGAGCAGGACGAAGGCGAGTTGGAAGGGCCGCCAACTGCGGTTACGGGGGAGGTCGAAGGTTTCGAGGGGGGCTTTTTCGCCCTGGCGGACGGCGCGGCTGTGCAGGGTGTGGACCCGTTGCAGGGCCATCGCCCGGTTGGCAAAGCGGAAGGCTGTGGCGGCCTCGGGGTTGGCGTCGAGCAGGGCGATCCCGTCCCGGATGCGGGCGAGGGTTTCGCGGCAGGCGTCGAGGGCCAGGGTGGCGTCGGTGGCGTAGGGGTGCAGGTCGGCGGGTTGAGCGGCCAGGCGGGTTTCCTGGGCGGTGATCCAGGCGGCGTAGGCGGTGACGAGGGGGGTGAGGGCGGGGGCAAACGCGCCGGGGGAGGTATCGGCCAGGGTCCCCATGTCCAGCACCAACCCGGCTAATTCGGGCAGGTCTTCGAGGCTGGGCGGGGCCATTTGGGCGACTTCGTAGGTCGGGAGAATTTCGGTGCGGAGGGCGATGGCGCGGTCCCAACGGTCCGGGGCTAAATCGGCGTGGACGGCGACTCCATGCCCGACGGCAAATTCCAGTTTCTGGCGGTAGAGCATTTCCACCGCGCGGTCTTCCGGGTGGTCCGTTTGCAGGTCGCGGGGGAGGGTGCGTTTGACGAAGACGGGGGCGTGTTCCGGGGCACGGACGTGGAGTTCGGGCTGGAAGACCCAGGCTTCGTCTTGGTTGGTTTTGGGTTCGGCCTGGGCGTTGACGAGGAAGAGAGTGATCGTCCACACGTTTTCCCGGTGGCGCACCAGGCCGGTGATGTACACATCCGGTTGGACGGGATTGGGTGCCCAGGGACTGAGTTTGCCCGCGCGGAGGGGGAAGGTGCGTGTGCCTTCGACGGGGAGGCGTTGAAAGGCGGGGTAGGTGTCGGTGGCGGAATCTTCCGGAGGGGACTCGTCAGGGGTTTCGGCGGAGGCCGTCTGCGGGGCCGGGGCGGTGACGTTGCGCGTGACCATGATGCGGGTGTAGCGTCCCCAGCGGGCGGTGATTTCGAGGCTCTCGGTTTCGCCCGCGACGGTGAAGGTGAGACCGAGGGCGGAGGGTAACATGCTGGCGGCCTGGGGGATGGGCGCGGCGGGTTTGCCGTCTTCGTCATCGCCTGCACCATCGGTGGCGAGCGGGTCGTTTTCTTCGGGGAGGGCGGTTTGGCCTTTGGGGGCGAGCAGACCGGCCACGTACCACCCGCGCACGTTGCGTTCGGCGAGGATTTCTTCGGGGCCTCCGGCAGGGCCGAGGAGGTCGCGGCGGACCATGTCCTGGAGTTCGGTGCGGAGTTGGAGGGGGGAAGGAATTTTCTCAGCAAGGGATGTGCTCATGCGGCTTCCTCTTCGGCCATATCTTCATCTTCACCATTTTCCTCCATTTCTTCTTCTGATAACAAGGCTGAGTGTAAACAATCTTCCAGCCAGATCAACCCCGCCTCAGCCAATGCTAAACTACTTCGGCTGACTTCTCGATTATGTTTAAACGCATTCCGGCAATCGGTCACTTCTTTGTGATGCCGTAAAAGTAATTCGAGCTTTCCAAAGTCATCCTCAAATAACGCCCAATTCTCTTCGATCACCTTCGGATAATCACTGAATTGAGCGAATTCCAGTTTCTTTTCCAGGGTATCGAAATCTTTCCCTTGAAAAGGATTCTGATCGAGATGCGTTTCCACCCTTTTTTGGAGGGTCTTTCGCAAGTCCTTAGGAAGAAGTTCCCAGGCCTGATCTGCCCTGGCATCCGTAAGACGTTTTACGATTAGGTCACGTATCTGCTTTTCAATCGCATCTACGCGTGTTTCAAGCAAATCCTGACTGCTTAAAGCCCAAAGGGCGGGTTCGTCGGATAATGCAACCAGGAGCTGATTGATGCCATCTGCAAGCAAAGTGCGTCTTTCCAAAACAAAATCTTCAAATCTTTCTAAGTTCCAATTTTCCGGGTTTGTTGGGACATTTTGAGCTTTAAGGCGAGTAGTATCCACCGTAGGTAAATATTGTGCCGGAGCTTGACTCCTGATTTTCAGGTTGGCACGTTTCGAGAGAAACGCGAGATTAGCTACTTGATCGACAGTCCGGCTGTCCGTTTTTAGATCATATTTTTCACGTAAGACTTCTTTAGGGAAGATATGGTGATATTCCAACGCACCATACCCTTCAATTACGACCCCATTGAACCAATCTTGAGCCTGGGCACGGCGTGCGAGGACATACGCCAAAAGCATATAAGGGGAGTTTTTACGTTGGTCACGTAATTCGCGTTCGGTAACGAGACGCTGACGCCCGATTTTATCTTCCAGGTTCTGAATTAACTTCTGGATAGGGTCTGCATCACTCACTGCGGTTATGTCTTGATCGGCGGCGGATTCTGCGGCGGCACTGTATCTCGCCCAGATGAGAGCCATATAAACCCAGCGTTGTAAGCCGCGAATTTGTTGAGGAGAGACCTGGTCCCCAAACCGATCAAAGAAGATGGTCAACGGGATCAGGACATATTGTGTGGGAAGCAAGTCGAACCGATTGATATGGCAATTTCCATTTAAGAACGAGATCGTCATATCCATTGCTGTGATTAGGCGTTTCCAAGCGACTTCCAACTCAACAACTGTGAGTTTTTGTCGCTCGCCGCGGAATAATTGATTGAGCCGGGTCTGACCTGCTAGAAGCGCTGACAAGGTTCGGATTAAAATACCCGTATCCAACCAGAGTCTCATCCCCCGCCACCACGTTTTCCATTGATAACCGTTGATTTCTTCAGTGACTCCACGCCAGCGACTAGAAATTTGTGCTAAAGCTAAATCTGCGCTCCCTAATTTTGTTCCCCCGGAGTTGATGCGAACGAATATATGGGTGACTTCGTCATAACTCAGCTTTTCCAGCACATTGACCTGGTATTTGTAGGTTTTGATGTTTTCGAGACCTGTCAAGCGGTCAAAAATTTTTTGGGTATCCGGCGATTTTGTGTCCACGTTTAAATCAATCAAGATCGCCAAAACCCCGCTTGTAAAGAGTTTCGTCAAAGAAATCCACCCCGCCTCTTTGCTTTGACGAGGGCCAGCGACCTCAAATTTTTCGGTAAATACATTGAATACGATGTCTATTGGCTTCCGGGACCCACGCACCACTAAAGGATTCCCTAAAATGACCGCCGCTAAAGAAGTCATCCGTTGCTGACCATCTAACAGGAGTTGGGGATGCCGTTGATCCGACTTGAGTTCGTCAATGCTTACGGTTCTCGCATAGGGCAAATCTTCGGTTTCCCATACCAGCAATTGCCCACTTGGGTATTGGTGGTAAAGGGAGTCAAACAAATCTCTTACCTGAGTGGATTTCCAGACAAATCTTCGCTGGAGTTCGGGGAGTAAAAGCCTTCCTTCTTTAATATCCTCAACGAGGGCTTTAATTTCTTTACTTTGGGATGAAATCATATGTAGCTCCTGAGTACTAAATTATCCTTTTAACCGAAACATCGACAAAGTATACCCTGAGCCCTAGGCGGTGAGATACGCCCGGCCCAGATGATGACCTTCTGTGGAATCCGGCACATCTCGCAGGATGGCCAGGATTTTTGAATCCATATCTAAATCGTCCCATTGGCTCATTTGGGTGCTCCTTTTGATAATCGAACGAAAAATCTGTTTTCCGGTTTCGGCTCAATTATAAACTTTGGCGGCTTCCCCTTTGCCCACGGAGCCAGCCCATTCCTCTTCAACCACCCCCCGATCTCCTGGCTGATCAACTCCCTGCACTTCAGTCCCCAAAAAGAATCCTTATCAATGTTGACCTCGACCAACTTCGGATACCCCTCAAGTTCCAAGACAACCGTCCCCCATTCGCGCCTAAAATACCGATCTCGATCCGCGGCACTTACTTTCAATCCATATCCCGCGCCACTCTCGTGGTGATCACCGTTGTTCCACGCCGTCACAATCATTTCAAAATCTCCTCTTACAACTTATTCTCCACCGCCCCCGGCACATACAACCGCACCCAATACAACGCCTTCTCCCCATCCAACCCCATCGCCTTCTTCGCCAACTCCGCCAGGAACAGACCTGTCCGACCAATCCCGGCAGAACAATGCACGGCGAGCGACTTCCCCTCGCGGGCCAGCTTTAATGCCTGGGCAACGGCCTCATCCAGCGCGGAGCGTGCAGGGACATCACGATCCTCGATAGGCAGATGAATGACCGTCAGCCCGTCCTTTTGATACATCGCCCGCAAATCCCGCCCGGACTTTTTCCGCGCCTCGTCGTCAGAGACCAGCATCACGACCGCGGAAACCTTCTGTGACTTCATCTCGGCGTAGGCTTTACCCTTGGGGTCGTAATCTTTGTGAAACGGCATCGAGCAACGAAACACCTTCCCCGAGATTCCGTAATAAGGCAACTTCGTCAACTTTTCTGGCTCCGGCGCATCTACCATCCCAAAAAAGTTGGCCTGATTTTCGGGTGGTGCACTCACCGGTTTCGCCTTCACTTCTCGCACCACAGCCTTCTCCTTTTCACCCCCTCTCCTCTTCTCCTCTTCTTCTCCTCCTCCCCTCTTCCCCCTATCTACCCTATT
>JABWBV010000382.1 GCA_013359445.1 Anaerolineales bacterium
CATCCTCACCACCCCCCAGACTTCCAACTGGAAACGCGTCGGCAAACCCGACCCCAAAGTAGACGCCGTCAAACTCGCCCTCGGCAAACCCGCCTTCACCGACGACATGGAACTGCGCGGAATGTTGTACGCGAAAGTGCTCTGGAGTCCCGTTGCCCACGCCCGGATCAAACACATTGACGCCTCCCGCGCCCGCGCCCTGCCCGGGGTCGCCGCCGTGCTGACGTGGCGCGACCTCCCTCGCGTCGTCTACTCCACCGCCGGACAATCCGACCCCATCCCTGGCCCGCTCGACATGTTCAGCCTGGATCACAAAGTCCGCTACGTTGGGGACCGCGTCGCCTTCGTCGCCGCCGAATCCCCCGAAATCGCCGAGGCCGCCCTCAAACTCATCGAAGTCGAATACGAAGAACTCCCCGCCCTCCTCGACTCCGCCACCGCCCTCGACAACCCCCTCCTCCTCCACGACGAACCCGAATACGTCAACTTCGCCGAATCCGACCCTTCCCGCAACCTCGCCGCCCACATCCACATTGACATCAACGACGTAAACCAGGGTTTTGCCGAGGCCGATCACATCTTTGAAGAGTGGTACGAAGTCCCCAAAGTCCAACAAGCGCACATCGAACCCCATGTCGTCATCACCTATTGGGATGAAGACGACCGGCTCACCATCCGCACCTCGACCCAAGTCCCCTTCCACGCCCGGCGGATTCTCGCCCCCGTACTGGGTCTGCCCATCAAACGGATTCGTGTCATCAAACCCCGTATCGGCGGCGGATTCGGGGGGAAACAGGAAGTGATGGTCGAAGACGTGGCCGCGCATCTCACGATTGCGACAGGCCGCCCCGTCCGATTCGAATACACGCGCGAGGAGGAGTTCATCGCCGCCCGGTCCCGCCACCCGATGCGGGTACGGATGAAGACCGGGGTCAAAAACGATGGGACCATCACCGCGAACGAGATGTACGCCCTGTCCGACACTGGCGCGTATGGCTGTCACGCCCTCACCGTCACCGGGAACACCGGACACAAGGCGATGGCGTTGTACGTGGGGGATGGAAAATACCGCGAAAAACCGAACATCCGCTTTGTGGCGGACATCGTGTACACCAACACGCCACCCGCCGGGGCCTATCGGGGGTACGGCGTCCCGCAAGGATACTGGCCTGTCGAACGGCACATGGAACGCATCGCCCGCGCGTTGCACCTTGACCCCATCGAATTTCGCCTCAAAAACGCCCTCCGCCAGGGCGAACTGCAACCCTTTTCCACCGCCTGGTCCGAAGGCCGCGAACCCAGCCCCGAAACCATCGAAACCAACGGCCTCGAAGAATGTGTCGCGCAAGGCCGCGCGGCGATTGGGTGGGATCAGAAGTATGGGAATGAGGGGTGGCGGGAGGGACGACGGACGACGGACGACGGAAAACCGACCCCCGTCATCGGTCATCCGTCTCCAGTCCGGCGCGGCATTGGCGTCGCGATGGTCATGCAAGGAACAGCTATTCCCTACCTGGATATGGGTGGGGCGTCTATCAAGATGAACGATGATGGTTCTTTTAACTTGCTGGTTGGCGCGACCGATCTAGGCACCGGCTCCGACACCGTCCTGGCCCAAATCGCCGCCGAAATCCTGGGCGTGGAATTGGATGACATCATCGTCTACTCGTCCGATACCGATTTCACCCCGTTCGATGTGGGGGCGTACGCGTCATCTACCACGTACATTTCGGGGGCGGCGGTGGCGCGGGCGGCGAACACGCTCGCGGAACAGATTTGCGAACGAGCGGGGAAAATGCTGAAAGTCGAAGCCCACGACATCACCCTTTCCGACCGGCGTGCGTATGCCCCCGATGGGCGGTTCGTCACAATGTCGGAAATTGGGCATCATTCTTTGCACAAAGAAGATCAACGGCAGTTGATGGCGGTGGGCAGTTATGTGTCCCCCGTCGCGCCGCCGCCGTTCGCCGCGCAGTTCGCCGAAGTAACCGTGGATACCGAAACCGGCATGGTGACGGTGGACAAGTTGGTGATGGCGGTGGATTCTGGCGTGATTGTGAACCCGCTGACCGCCAGTGGACAGATCGAAGGGGGGATGACGCAGGCGTTGGGGTACGCAGTCTGCGAGGAGATGGTGTACGACAACCGGGGGAATGCCCGCGAGCGTGATTTACGGGACTATCATATCCCCCACGCCCACGAAATGCCCGATCTGACGACTATTTTCGTCGAAACCTTTGAACCTTCCCATCCCTTTGGCTTAAAAGCAGTCGCCGAAATTCCGATGGACGGCGTTGCCCCCGCAATGGGAAATGCCATCCTCGATGCGTGCGGCGCGGATCTGAAGATCATCCCCGCGACGCCGGAACGAATCTGGCGCGCTTTACGAGGCCATAAAAATCATGCAAGCGATTAATCCTAGTCGAGTTAATGTGAATGGGGGGTATATCTGTCTCTGGTCGCACTGGAAAGCCGCACCTTTGACGGAGGAGGGAACTGAGCCGGAGACACCCGGCACCAAAGCAGAATTGCAGACCTATATGCCGCAAGATTCCGATGAAAGTTGTATGTGCGGCAGTGAAAAACCTTATGAGGAATGTTGCAAAAAAGAGCAATACTGGTGGCCGCTTTGCCCGGACCCAGAATTAGAAGGATATAGCCTCGTTGCGCCGCAATCGGTCACTTTTCGCCAGATTGATGGGGCGGCTTTACGCAAACGGCTGATGGAAGATGACCGGTTGGTGTTTACCGATAACAGTGAAAATCAGGAAACGTGGTCATATTGGGGCGAAACGCTGATCGAGACGCCGGGACATGGCATTGTCGAATATGGGGAGTTGGCCCTCAAGCATAACCACACCCTACTTGTCACCGTGGCGAGTGACGAACAACGGCATGTGCTGTTGCATTTTCTCAAAGAAATTGCCGGGGATTTGTTGAGTAAACCTGTGCATAAATACGCACCCCTTCAGGTATTTGACAAACGCACAAACAAAACCCAAACATTGCCCCCGCTCCAATGGCTGAAACGCCCCGTCGGTCAAACAGAATAACCGCATAAAATGAATTCAAGCGCAGAAAAGCTTCATCTCCTCACTGTTGCCCACCTCCGCAAAACGTTTGGAACCAAAACTGCTGTCGAAGACGTGAGTTTTGAAGTCTTTGGCGGGGAAGTGTTCGGGTTACTTGGCCCGAACGGGGCGGGCAAAACGACCACAATCCGCATGATTCTGGACATCTTCAAACCCGACGCGGGGCAGATCACCGTCCTCGGCGGGCCAATGAACCCCGCGCGGGCGGACCGCACCGGATACATGCCTGAGGAACGCGGCCTGTACCCGGACATGAAGGTGCTCGATTGTTTGACCTACCTCGGCACGCTCAAAGGCCTGTCTCGAAAGGAAGCGAAGTCCCGCGCGCAAAACTATCTCGAACGGCTTGAACTCACCGACCAGTACAAGACCAAAATCCAGACCCTCAGCCGGGGCATGACACAAAAGGTGCAGGTAATCGCCGCGGTCTTGCACCAGCCCGACCTGCTGATCATTGACGAGCCGTTTGCCAATCTCGATCCGGTGAACGCGCAACTGGTGCGGGATGTGATTTTGGAGTTACGCGACCGGGGCGCGGGGATTATTATGACCAGTCATCAGTTGGGGTTGGTGGAGGCGTTGTGTGATCGGATCGCGCTCATCCACCGGGGGAAGGTGGTGTTGCATGGGGCGGTGCGGGAGGTGCGGCGGCAGTTTGCGGCCAATGTGCTGTATCTGAGTGGGCAGGGGGAGTTGAATGGGAATTTGCCGGGGGTGGTGTTGGTGGAGCGGCGAAGTACGGCTGACTGGTTCCTGACGCTCGCGCCAGAGGCCCAGCCCCAGGCGGTGTTGCAAGCGCTGGCCGCGGAAAGTTTCCTGGTCGATCGGTTTGAGGTGGCTTTGCCCACGTTGGATGAGATTTTTATTCAGGTGGTGAAGGAAAAAGCGTGAAACGCACGTGGCTTATTTTTTGGCGCACGTATTGGGGGGGGATTACGCGGGGGAGTTTTTTGGCGTTTACGTTGGGTTTGCCTGCGTTTTTTATTCTGATTCCCATCGGGGGAAGTGTCATTTTCTTGTGGGCGTTCCGCGCCGCGCTTCCACCAACGGATTACCGTCCGGTCGGGGTGGTGGATCAGGCGGGGGTTTTTCTTTCGACGGAGGCCCCCATCCCCGCGGGGTCCGGTGATCCCGTGGAGATGCTGGGGTTCGGCACGTTGGCTGAGGCGGCATCTGCGTTGGATCAAGGCGTTATTCAAGCGTATTATCTGATCCCGGAGAATTATTTAGAGGCGGGGGAGATTGTGTTGACTTATGAAACCGCGCCGAGCCTGGAAGTGGATACGATGTTTGCGGAGTGGGTGAATGGGGTGCTTGCGACGCGTGTGCCGGAGGATATTCACAAACGGTATCAGGCAGGGGCGTATTTTGCCCATGAGGAGGTGGAGGGGGAGACGACTTTTTCGCCGCTGGATTTTTTGAAGTGGGGGGGGATGTATGTGGTGATTTATTTTGTGCAGGTGGCGGGGTCGTTTACGTCGAATTATATGTACGGGACGATTGCGAGTGAGGCGCATGACCGGACGATTGAGATTATTTTGTCGAGTGTGACGCCGAGGCAGTTTTTGGTGGGGAAGTTTTTGGGGCTGTTGGCGATGGGGATGACGCAGTTGGGGATTTGGGTGCTCCCGGGGTTGGTGGCGGTGGGGTTGTTTTTGGGGCGATTTGGGCAGGAATATTTGCCGTATTTGTTTCCGTGGCAGTATCTGGGGGTGGTGATGAGTACGTTGTTTGGGGCGTATGTGTTGATGCAGGTGATGGCGGCGGCGGCGGGGTTGTTGCGGATTAGTGGCGGGGCGGGGCCGCAAATTTTTGGGCTGTTGGAGTGGGTGGGGGGGCTGGGGATGTTGTATGCGTCGTATTTTTTGCCGCGTAATCCCGATTCGACTTTGGCGGTGGTGGGCAGTTTGTTCCCGCTGACTTCGCCGCTGGTGTTGTTGATCCGGTTGGTGGCGAGCGAGGTGCCGACGTGGCAGATTGTTGCCAGTCAGGTGTTGTTGTGGGGGGCGGTGATATTTGGGTTGGGGGCATTGGGCGGGTTGTTGAAACGGAATCTGGTGTCGTATGCGCCGAAGTTTAAGCTGATTGCATGGGTGCGGGGGATTTTCCGGCGAAAAACTACACCAACGCCACTTCCGCCTGCACCATGATTTTTACCAGTTCATCCAGTTTTGTCGTTGCCTCCCAGCCGAGTTTTTCCTTCGCCTTTCGGGAATCGCCCACGAGCAAATCCACTTCCGCTGGGCGCATGAATTGGGGAGCTTGCACCACGTATTGCCGATAATCCAGGCCAACTTCTGCAAACGCCAGTTCAGCGAACCGTTCGACTGTGTTCGTCCGCCCGGTGGCGATGACGTAATCGTCGGGGGCGTCTTGCTGGAGCATCAACCACATCGCGTGGACGTACTCCGGCGCGTAGCCCCAATCCCGTTGGGCGTCCAGGTTACCGAGGTGGAGTACTTTGTCCAGCCCGGCCTGGATGCGGGCGGCGGCACGGGCAATTTTTCGGGTGACGAATTCGTACCCGCGCCGGGGACTCTCATGGTTGAAACAAATCCCCGAACAGGCAAACAGGTTGTAGCTTTCCCGGTAATTGACGGTGATCCAGTGCCCGTACACCTTCGCGACCCCATAGGGACTGCGCGGGTGAAACGGGGTGGCCTCCCGCTGGGGCGTTTCGTGGACTTTGCCGAACATTTCACTCGTACTGGCCTGGTAAAAGCGGATGTCCGGGTCCACGAGGCGGATCGCATCCAGCACCCGCGTGACACCCAACCCGGTCACTTCCCCGGTCAGGACAGGCTGGGCGAACGAGGTTTGCACAAACGATTGGGCCGCGAGGTTGTACACTTCCTGCGGGCGGTGGGTGTGCAAAATGTCAATGAGCGAAATTTGATCGAGCAAATCGCCCGACACGAGCGTGATCTGCTCCTGAATGTGGGCGATCCGTTCAAAATTGACGGTACTTGATCGCCGCACCATGCCGATCACTTCGTACCCCTTTTCGAGTAAAAATTCAGCGAGGTATGAGCCGTCTTGTCCGGTGATGCCGGTGATTAATGCGCGCTTTTTCATGGGAAACTCCTTGGGTTGGGGGATTGCGTATTTCGTATGTCGTATTCCGTAAACGCTTGATACGAAATACGGTATACGCAATACTTGATACGCTCCCAGTTTACCTGCCCCCGTACTCTCTGTCAGCTAACCCACTTAGCAGACGAAACCCCATTTTCAAGGTATAGTTCAATCAACAATCAACAATCAACAATCAACAATCAGCAATCACCCAATGTCCCCCGAATCCACCGGCCAACGCATCGCCCGCCTGCGCCAACTGCACGGGTACACCCAACAAACCCTCGCGGATCGGCTCGCCATCTCCCGTGTGGCCGTTTCCCATATCGAGGCCGATTTGAGCATCCCGTCCGAACGGACGATCACCCTGCTGGCGGGATTGTTCAAATGCACACCGCACGACCTGGTGGAGGGAACAACGTATCCTCCGGCGAAGGCAGAGCGTCTGCCGTTTGTGGTCGCGTGGTATACGGAGTTGGAATTGGCGTTTGAATTGCTTAAAAATGATCTGGCATGGTTGGCTTTGAAAGGGGACAAACAAATCAAAGCGGAAACGCTCCAGCATTGGCAAACCCGCCTCGCGCACTGGGAAGGGGCATATTTGGACCCACACGATCAGGCGCTCTTGGCCCAAATGCGGGAAACCCTTAGGGCGTATTCCGTTTAAGTTGAACTATCCCAAAAAAAGGGTAACTACTCAGGCCAGGCCCTAAAGGTTTTGTTTGCAAGAGACGATCCTGTAAAAAGGTGCGTCATTTGCCAATGAGTCCCCGAATTCATCGAAAAAAAACTTTAGGGTCTGAGCAGTTACAAAAAAGGGATGAAATGCACCCAAATCCTTAAAGGAAGAATGAGGGAATAGGTGGGTGATTATTAAACAAGTATACTCAAAGACAT
>JABWBV010000007.1 GCA_013359445.1 Anaerolineales bacterium
ATCATTATCATCGCCCACTTTTTTGCCCCGCCCGAATACGTTTGGACGCAAAACACCATCAGCGATCTGGCCGCGCAAGGGGTGGAACATCAATGGCTCATGCAGGTGGGCTTCATCGGGTTTGGCGAAAACGGTCTAATCCCCCTCGGAAAGGGCCTCGTGCAACGGACGTTGTACCTCGTCAGCTTTGTGTGGCTCGCGAGCCCTACGCGCCTCTCCGCCTCATCCGCGCCCGATCATCCCCAAATGGGTATGCTCAAACGCATCGGGGAACTTTAGCCCGTACCCAAACACCCGATCCATGCTCGAATGCCCAAACAGGATCACCCCTGCCAATTGCAAGGGCGGGTTCGCGAGCAGGGTTCCAAGCACGTACAGACTCACGCCCAACCCTTTGTGATGGACAACGTTATACGTCACCGCGCCCATCTGCGGACTGACGAGGTAGCCGATCATGCTCAAATCGGGGGCCAACAACAGCAGGGGATACCACCACCACGCAAAATCCAACTGTCCGAACAGGAAAATGGACAGGGCGAACATAAAGAATTCTTCGAGTTTGAGGATTTTTTTCATCATGCTTCCACTCCCAATACTTTCGACAATTGTTTTTCCATCGTGCCCGCCGAAACGGTTTTGACGACAAAATTCCGGGCGGCGCAGGCCAGCGCGTTTTCCCACTGCGCCACACGCCCGATTCGCCATGATTGGTTCGTGATGAAGGCGGTACGCGGTTTCCGGCGGGTTTCATAGGCTTGAAACGCGGCGGCGAACTCGTTGTTTTTCGCCAAACATTGCCCAAGCACATCTGCCGATTCAATTGCCATGCACGCGCCCTGCCCCATGTTCGGGGTGGTGGCGTGCGCGGCATCGCCGAGCAGGGTGATGCGCCCCACGCTCCACTGGTTGAGCGGGGTAAAGTCGGAGATGTCGTTGTGCAGGATGACTTCGGCGGGGGTGGCTTCCAGCAAGGATCGGATCGGGGGATGCCAACTGCCGAAAATCTTGAGCAAGAGTGCTTTTTGTTCGGCGGGGGCGTAGGTGAGGCCCAGTTTCGCGTTGGCGGTGGCGAACCAGTAAATGCGTTCGGCGTCCATCCGCACGATGCCGAACCGGTACCCGCGTCCCCACGTTTCCGAGGTGATGCCCAACGCGGCCTCGTCACGGCTGACGACCGCGCTCCGCCACGCGGTGTACCCGGAATACCGCAGTTCCACCGAGGGGAACAACTGCCGCCGGACAACCGAACGAACGCCATCCGCCCCGATCAGGAAATCCGCCCGCGCCTCGCTCCCATCCGCAAAGTGCGCGGTGACCCCGCTCCGATCCTGTTCCACGCGGGTACACGCCGCCCCCAACCGCACCGCGCCCTCTGGTAACGCATCGAGCAGTACCTTGTGCAAGGCCGCGCGGTGAATGGCAATCGTCGGCGCGCCGAACTGGGTTTCGTAGTTTCGCATGTCGGTGGTGGCGAGCGGGTGGCCGTCATGGGTACGGATTTGGGCGCGGGTCACGACAGAGCCAGCGGCAAGGGTCTGCTCGGCCAGGCCCAACCGTCGCAGGGAACGGATGGCGTTCGCGGCCACGACCAGCCCCGCGCCCACGTCGCCGAGCATTTCTGCACGTTCGTACACGGTGGCTTCGATGCCGAGTTTTCGCAGGGCGATGGCGGTACACAAGCCGCCCACTCCCCCGCCGATGATGAGGGCCGTTCGTGAGGGGTTCATAAAATCTCCGGGAAATAGGGTTTGTAGTGTTGCACCATCACTTCAACAGCCTCGTTGAGGGTGGTGTCGTTGATTTCCTGCCCCAGACTTTCGACATGGGACAGCCAGGTGTTGACCAGTACCCAGCCAATGAGCGCGACGTTGTGCAGTTCTTCGGGGGTGAGGGTAAGTTGGATGCCACCTGCCTGGGCAAGCTGACGGATGAAGGTTTTTTGATCTTCCAGCCGTTTCGCCTGAATTTCGCGGAACCGGGCGGCTAGTAGGGGATCGTGGCGGAGGAGTGCCCCAAGTTCACGGAAGAAGAAGATGTATTTCCGGTTGAGACCAAAGCTATAGCCCATGATCCGCCGGAGGGTATTGAGGGTGAAAGGCACCTCCAAAAAGGTGTAGATCGCATCAAATTCGCGGTACATCTCTTCCAGGATGGCGCGGATGACTTCTTCTTTGTTGCGGTAGTGATATTGCAAATTGCCCGCGCTGATGCCGCACGCCTCCGCGAGCGCGCTCATGGGGACGGAGGCTGTGCCAGATTCGTTGTAGCGTTCCACCGCGGTTTGCAGGATGTGGGTTTTGGTGAGTTGGGAGGGTTTGTAGCTTCGGGGAGACATAGGATTTTTAGATTTAGTTGCATTTTACTAATTTAGTATATATTTACCAAATTGTCAAGGCGCAAAAAATGCCCTGAAGAAATTTTAGGGCATTCAACGAGGAAGGTAACTACTCAGCCAGGGTAAAGATTAGCCCCACGCCTGAGCACCGAGGAAGTTACATTTAAAAATCTGCGGTGAGAAAGGCGTAGTCGGCTTCGCGTTCCTGGTACTGTTCGCGGGCATTCAGCACGGCGTCGGCATTTTTCTCCGCCCACGCGCCGAGCAGGGAAATGGGTTCGAGCAGTTCTTTTCCGATGGGGGTGAGGGTGTATTCCACCATCGGGGGGACGACGGGGTAGACCTTACGATGGACGATGCCGTTTTGTTCGAGTTTGCGAAGGGTCTGGGCCAGCATCTTTTTGGAGATGCCGCCAATTTCGCGCAACATACGGTTGTGGCGGTTAATTCCGCGCGCAATGGAGACGAGGACAAGGGTGGTCCATTTATCGGCGATGATCTCCAGCGTTTGCCGCGAGGGGCACATTTCGTTCAAAACATTGGGGGGATATTTCTGCATAGTCACCTCAGGGTAACCTGGTTACAAAAAAGTGCGTTCTTGTGGGGAACGGGGCGGACAATTAAGATGGGATTATATCCGAGAACGGAGTTGTGACGATGTACATGCGTGTTGTTTCCATGCGAATCAAACCCGAGCAGGTTGAAACCTTCAAACAGGCTTCTGTCCCTGGCATCGAGGCCCTTTTAGCCGAGCCAGGTGTGGTGAGTTCTGCGCTGTTACAACAGGTGGATGACCCCACGCATTTTTACTTCATCGAGGCCTATACCAGCCCGGAGGCGTTCGAGGCACATATGCAATCCGCCTGCTTTTTGGACTGGCAACAAGCCGTTGCCCCCCTGCTGGCCGGGGAAATGGAGGCGGTGGCCTACGCCCCAGTGTATCCGCCGGAAGATGAGTGGATGTTGGACCCGAAAGTTGATTAACGGGCAAAAAGTCCCGAAAAATTCTAAAAAAGGAAAAGACAATGGATCAAAAAGAAGTTGCGTTAAGTGTTTCTAAAGCCATCTTGAATGGCGAGTGGGATAAATTATCGGGCATTTTGGCCGATGATTTTACGTACACCGGTGATGGGATGCATTTCAATAAGCAAGAATACATCGAATTTATGAAGGGCATGAAAAACGCCTTCAGCAACATGAAGATGGAGTTCACGCACGTCATCAGCGAAGGCGATCTGGTCAGCATCCGGTTCATCACCACGAGCAAACATACCGGGAATTTTATGGGCGCGGGTGCCACCAATAAAAACCTGGAAATCGGCGGCATCTTCATGCGAAAAGTGAAGGGCAACAAAGTTCTGCAAGAATGGCAAACGACCGATTTATTGGGCACGATGACCCAAATGGGCGTGGGGACTTTGTTGGGGTATGCGATCTTTGGCGTGTGGCTCGCGAAGAAAAAGAAATAACAGCACGCCTATCGGGCACGCGCCGCACACCACGCCTTCAACGTCACTTGCGGCGCGCCGGGCGGGCGGTTGGCCTCGCCCAACGCGGCCCTGGTTCTGTCCACCGACCGCGCCAGCCTCCGCACGTTAAACCCCTCCGCGCGGAGGTGGCGCGCGACCGGTTTGCCGGGCATCCCCGTCGCCCCGATGACGAGAATCCGTTCCCCACGCATCATTTCAACCCCTTCGCGAACGCCGCGAGCCGTTGCGGGTCGCGCATCACCGGCCCGTGCCCAAAACAGACCACTTTCGGGTGAAGCGCGGCGATTCTTTGGATGGAGCGGCGGTTTTGGGGGATGTCAGGGGTGAACATGGCTGGAGGCTCGCCCAACCCCGGCAGGGTAGTGCCATAGTTCACATTGCGGAGGACATCGCCCGCGATCAATACCCCGTCACTTTCCCGGTAGAAAGAGAGATGCCCGGTAGAATGGCCGGGGGTTTCGAGGACACGGAACCCTTCCACAAGGTCGCCTTCTTTCAGCGTGCGCGTGACGGGGTAGCCCCGGCCCGCGAAAAAGCGTTGCTCAAACCGGAGGATGGGATGGTTCGGATTCGACATCGTTCCGACAACATCCCCGGTTTCGGCGGCGGCTTTGTCGCCCGCACTGACCCAAAACGGTAGTCCCAACCTTTCACAGATCAACGCGCTCGCCCCCTGGTGATCGGGGTGGGCGTGCGTGAGGGCGTGGGCGGTCAGTTTGCGGGAGCCAATCGCTTTGAGCAGGGTTTTGCCGGAGCTTTTGATCCCCGCGTCAATCAACACGGAGCCGATCAAGTACGCGTTGATCATTTGGCGGGGCATGACAGGGATTTGGAAAACGTTGGGGGCTATTTCGATCATCATGGATGGGGTCTCTTTATTCCATGCGAAAATCATGCACGGTAATGGCAATCAGGGTCGGGCCGGGCAACGCTTTGCCGGAGGGGGTGCGCGGCGTAACCAGCCGCCGCGAGGGATAGAGAATTTCCGTCCCCTGCTTGTGTTCGAGCACGACATTAGCGGCGGTCGCGAGTTTGCTGATGATTTCGGCGGTGTAATCGTGTTGGATGAGCAACCCTGTTTTCGGGTCGAAGCGAAACCGTTGGACCGGGTTGTGGGTGGGGAGTGTGTCTGGGAAGGTCGCTTCCAACGACGCTTCTCGCGGACCGGGTTCGAGCTCTTTCCAGGCGATGTCTTCCCGCAGGAGCAAGGCGGGCAGGGTGAAATAATTCCAGAAAGCGTAGTTGGCAAAATAGGCCATGTCCAGATCATCCCACGCAAAGAGCCGCCTGCCGCCCGGAAAGTAACGGCAGGCATTTTTGCGCTCGGCGATGATTTTGCCGGTTGGGTCTTCCAGATAGACATCGTGCCCATTGAGGACCCCGGTGATCTGGGGGGCTTTGCCGATGGGGGTCAGGCGCGAGACGGGGCGGGCGATCTCCATCGAAATACGGGCGTGTTTGAAGAAGGGGCGGCGTTTGAGGGTAAATGCCCAGCCGTGGACGCTGACTTCCGCAGTGATGGTTTTGGCGGTGGTCCAGCGTTCTTTGCCGCCGTACGCGGCGAGGGCTTTTTGTGCGGTGGGATTCATTTGATTTTCAACACCTTGATCACTTCTTCCGGCGCTTCTTCGGGCGGATAATGGCCGATCTGATTTAAGATCGTCAATGTGCGGTTTTCCATCAAATCCATCCACACTTTCAACTCCCCTTCTTTGAACGCGATATCCGAATCCCCCCACACAATGGCGGTGGGAATGTGCTTGATCTTGCCCCGTTGTGCCCAAAGCGTGTTCAGCCAAGCGGTCGAACCGATGATTTCGCGGGGAAACACCCACGTCCCGACGCGGGCGCTTTTTTCCGCGTGGGGCATGTAATAGTGTTTCCGCACCCATTCCGGCATTTTCGCTTTCGGGCCATACGCCGCTTTCGAGAGGATTTTGCCAATCATATTGAAATTCAAGGTCAAGAATTTCCCAATCGGGCCACCTGCCATCCCGCTGAAGTTTTCAAAATTGGCGATGCCTTTGACCGGCCAAAACCAGGTGTTGCAGACGACTAACTTTTTGACTTTTTCGGGGTATTTGAGCGCGTAGGCCATCCCCATCGGGCCGCCCCAGTCGTTCATCACAAAAGTGAGGTTGGTCAGATTCAGGCTATCGAGCCAGCTTTCGACATAAGCGGCGTGATTCTTCGGAAGGTAATCCCACTCGGCGGGCTTGTCCGACAGGCCAAAGCCCAGGTAGTCAGGTGCAAGGCAACGGTGGGTTTTGGACATTTCCTTGATGATTTCGCGATATTCGAACGACCAGCCAGGGTTGCCGTGCAACAGCACAATTGGGTCGCCTGCACCTTCGTCTACATAGTGCATGTCACCTTGTCGGGTAGAGAAAAAGTGAGGCTGAAACGGATAGGCTTTTTCGTCCAGCCAGGAGGGTTTGGTGTGAATTGTCATAGGCGCTCCTCAGGGTGTATATACACGTTTTGGGTAAAAAAATTTTGTATGTGGATTACCGATTACTATCTTCCACAATCATCGAAATTTGGTGCAACCCCCGCATCATCTCCTCCCATTTGTCCGCCCCCAGTTGATCCACAATCTTTGCTTGCGCCTGTTCCCAGAGGGGGAGTGCTTGCGCCAGGATCGTCGCCCCTTTCGGCGTGATTTTGATCGGGCGCACGCGACGATCTTCACCCACCGAAACCTGAACCCATTCCTTTTCCAGCAAAGGATTCAAATTGCGGGTGAGCGTCGTCCGATCCATGGCCAGGACAAAGGCCAGTTCTTGCATCGAGATTTCGTCCACCATCGCCAGCACACTAAGCAGGGAATATTGGGTAGACCGCACCCCGACGGGGGCCAATGCCCGATCAAAATACTGCGTCACCATCCGGGTGACGCGGCGAGTGTTAAACCCCACACAGGGCACGGTTTGCAGGGCGATTTCATAAAAATTCTCTCTCGGTAAGTTGCTGAACATAATAAGTGTATATACACGCAATTGCAAAATTCGTCAATGGAAAACAAAAAAGCCGCCAGTTGGCGGCTTGAAAAAGACGAAACTTCAAAAAGGCACGAAACGGAGCCTCATGCCATTTTCTGCCGCATCCGTTGCCGGTACAGCCACACGCCGATGACCCCCAACAGGATCGAGGTGAAAAGCCCGTCGTTCGAAGGCGTAAAGATCACCCCCGCCCACCCATTGAGCGTGATGAACCCGTTCAAAATCAGCGGCATACTCAGCCCATTGATGAGGTTATGCAGGATGAACACCGGCCACACCGATTTGCTGATCAGCCGCAACTCCCCGAAAAGGATCGCCGTAGGGATCAGGGCAAAAATCGCGAGGAGGATAAACGTGTTCAAGTTGATGGTCGTCAGGTAAGAATCTAGCTGGCTCCGGTCAAGGAAATAATAGTAGTACGGCAGATGCCACGCCCACCACAGCACGCTCACGATCAGGTGGTTAAGAAACGCGGGGACTTTGGCCGCTTCCAACCGGGGCGTGAGATAGCCGCGCCACGCGAATTCTTCGAAGATATTCTTCATCAACGACCCGGCGGTTATCACCCCGACCGCGGAGAAATACGCCCCCCACGTCTGCGTGGCCCATCCCTGCGCGGCGAACCCGTCCGCGCGGATTGCGCCGACCGCAAGGGCCACGCCAAACGAGACCAGCGCCGCGACCGGGTACGCCAGAATGCCGACGACGTACCACTTCCACCCCCCGCGCAGGTTCAACCCAAACCCCGCGTCCTTCCAACCATCCCCGCCCAACCAGCGGAGCAAAATCCCCGACAGGGCGGGCGTAACCAACCACACCAGCGCGCCCAAACTTTGGAGCGGCGGCATCGTATTGCCAGTGACGTTATTAAGCCAGATACCCAACCACCCCCCTCCGACCGTGAAGAGGGCGACGATGATGAGATTGCGAATGGTTTTGTTCATAGAGAGACCTTTGAATAGAAATGATTGGGATAGGGAAAATATGGGAACTCGTAGGAACTCTTAGGAATTTGGGGGAATTCCTACAAATTCCAACCAATTCCCATCAGTTCCCACGAATACCCGAACATTTTAGAAAGTTGTCGGCGTAAACGTTCCCGCCTCAATTTGTTGAAGCGCGTTGTTCAACCATTCCAGCAAAACCTGATTGCTCCGCAAACCGTATTCCAGGGTGAGCATACTGAGGAAAAACGCGCGGGCATTTTCGGGAGACGGGGCGTTTGCCAGCGTGGTGCGGTGGATCATCGTATAAACGGCCAAACGTTCTTCAGTAGCTTGGGCCTCGTGGCGGAGCAGGGCCAGCAATTCTTCGTCGCTCAGTTGCCCACCGAAGAAAACCTGGATGAGCAAGGGTTCGCGGTTATCCTGTTCGGGCAGAGGCGTGGTCAGCCAATGGTGCAGTTCCGCCCGTCCCGCGTCGCTGATGCGGTAAATTTTCATGTCGAGACGCTCTTCGCGCTCGATCACTTCCTTTTCCAGCAGACCTTCTTCGGTCATCTGCGCCAGGGTGCGGTAAATCTGGCTTTGGTTGGCAGGCCAAAAATGGCGCACGGAGTTGTCGAACGCTTTTTTGAGATCGTACCCACTGAGGGGTTTGAAGTTGAGGAAACCGAGGATGGCGTGTTTGAGAGACATGTTTATTCTCTTTGTACTATAATACTTGTATTATAGTATTTGTTTTATATTTAAGTCAAGAGGGGAAGAACGCGTTTATTGCGTATTGCTATTGCATATCTCATATCTCGTGAAACCTACGCAATACCCAACACGGAGTACGCAACACTAACCGCTAACAAGAACTGACCCCTATTGAAAACCTTGACATACAATCAAATTGACACTATTATCAAATTATTAGTAGTGAACACTTATGAGTTCCTGTTTGCGTATACGAATATTTGTATTGCGTATTTCGTATTCTGATTACGCAACACGCCCCAAAAGGAGTCCCATGACCGACCTCTCGATGCAAACCAAAAAATTTCAAAAAGAATTAAACGGGGGCACATCTTCGCTGGTGTTATTGAGTGTCTTGAGCCGCAGTTCTGAGCCGATGTATGGCTACCAGATCGCCAAACTACTCGAAGAAAGCGGCCCGGATGTCCCCATGATGAAGCAGGGCACGCTGTACCCCGTCCTGCGCTCGCTAGAGGAGAACAGCCTGCTAGAAAGCACCGTAGAACCCTCCGTCACTGGCCCGCCCCGCCGCTATTACACCATCACCGCAGACGGCCGCACCGCCCTGGCTGAATGGCGAGAAATCTGGAATCAAATCAAACACTTTGTCGATGCTATTTTAGAAGGATAACCCATGTACCCCACAATCGAAGCTTATCTTGATGCCTTAAAAACCGCCCTGGCCGGGGCCGATACCGCGCTCATTCAAGATGCTCAGGCGGACGCTTTTGAGCACTTGAGCATGGTGCTGGAAGCCAAACGAGCCACAGCCCCCGACCTCAGCGTGCCCGACGCGTTAGCCGCCATCATCGAAGGGTACGGCACCCCGGAAGAAACCGCGTCCGCATACCGCGAAATCGAACGGCGCACCTCCCCCACCCTCAAACAGCCTGGCAAGCCCCAATCTCTGTTAGGGCGTGTTTTTGGCGCATACGTAGACCCCCGCACGTGGGGTGCGCTATTGTTCATGTTCATCACCTTCGTCACCGGGATCATTTATTTCACCTGGGCCGTGACGGGCCTGGCGCTATCGTTGGGATTTTCGATTCTGATCATCGGCCTCCCGTTCGCCATTCTTTTCCTGCTGTCTGTACAGGGGGTTTCGCTGCTCGAAGGGCGTATGGTGGAGGCGTTACTCGGTGTGCGGATGCCGCGCCGTCCCCTGTTCGCGCAACCCGGGTTAGGTGGATTGGAGCGGCTAAAAGCGCTGGTCGCGGATAAACATACCTGGCTATCCCTGTTGTACATGATCTTGCAATTGCCGTTGGGGGTCGCGTACTTTGTACTGAATGTGGTACTCCTTTCGGTTTCATTGGCTTTTATTCTCGCGCCCCTCGGCGACCTGTTCATCCAAAACCCCAATTTCACGATTCAACTATTCTGGTTGACGAATCCTATATGGGTGCTGATTTTGCTTCCCATCCTCGGCTTCCTCCTCCTCACCCTCACCATGCACCTCGCCCGCAGCATCGGCGGTTGGCACGGGCGCTACGCCAAATGGATGCTGGTTAACCAAAAACCTCTCTCATCATAACAAGGATCATTCCCCCATGAAACATCGTCCCTTCTTTCACGCGCTTTCGCTTTTGTTCATTTTTGCCTTCCTGTTTACAGTCACCTTCGCCAACCTGACCCCGGCACGGGCAGCTACCCCGCGCGGCCTCACCACCCCGGACGAGTTGGAAACCTTTCTCGATGGCGTGTTCGCCGCCCGGATGAGATCCGATCACACGGTGGACGCAGTCGTATCCATCGTCAAAGATGGGGAATTGTTCTTCTCCAAAGGGTACGGATACGCCAACCTCGCCACCCAAACCCCCGTGGACCCCGCGCGGACGCTCTTCCGCATCGGCTCCACCTCCAAACTGTTTGTCTGGACCTCGATCATGCAGTTGGTCGAGCAGGGCAAACTAGATTTGGACACGGACGTGAACACCTACCTGGATTTTGAAATCCCCGCCACCTACCCCGCGCCCATCACCGTCAAAAACCTGCTGACCCACACCCCCGGCTTTGAAGAGAGCGCAATCGGCCTGTTCGTGTACACCGAAGATCAAATGCCCACGCTGGGGGATTTTCTGAAAACCCACCTCCCCGCCCGCGTGTTCCCCCCCGGCGAAGTGGGCGCGTACGCCAACTATGGCGTTGCGCTGGCCGGGTACATTGTCGAACGTGTGTCGGGCCTGTCCTTCGACGAATACGTGGAACAAAACATCCTGAACCCGCTCGGCATGACCCACGCCACCTTCCGCCAACCCCTCCCTGCGAACCTGGCCCCGGACATGGCGACGGGCTATAACTACCTCGAAGGCGAGTACCAGGAAGGAACATTCGAACTCGTCGCAGGCTACCCCGCCGGATCGGTCAGTGCCACCGCCGAGGACATGGCAAAGTTTATGCTCGCCCACCTGCAAAACGGCGCGTACGGCGACGCCCGGATTCTGTCCGAGGCCACCGCCCAGACGATGCACGGTCCCCTGATCGAGTACGACCCCCGTCTGCCAGGGATGGGGCACGGTTTCTTTCGCGAGATCATCAACGGGCAGGTGGTCATCCACCACGGCGGGGACACGATCTTCTTCCACACGGAGTTGTATCTTCTGCTCGATCAGAACACGGGGCTGTTCATCTCCACAAACAGTCCGGGTGGCGGGGCCACGCGCGAGGCGGTGTTTAAGGCGTTCATGGATCACTACTTCCCCGTCCCGGACATCTCCCTCACCCCTCCCGCCGATATGGCCTCCCGCGCCGACCTCTACACGGGCGAATACATAGACACCCGCAGTAACTTCACCACTCTGGAGCGCGTATTTACCTTGTTGAATCCATCCATGCAAGCGACTGTGGATGATGAAGGCTACGTGCTCGTCTCCGCCGCCGGAAAAACCCAACAATTCGTGGAAATCGAACCCGGTTTGATCCAAAGCCGAGAAGACCCGTCTGTGCAACTGGCCTTTAGTACACACAGTGATGGAAAAACCTACGCCACCACCGCCGCTCCGTTCTCGTTTGTCAAAGCACAGTGGTACGAAAATCAAATGCTCCACATGCTGTTGCTGGGGATCAGTAGCCTGATTTTGATCATCACACTCTTCAAATGGGTGGGCGCATTGCTGAAAGCGCTTTTCAAACGCGAACCCCAACCCGGATTGGCGCACCTGGCCCGTTTGAGCGCGGTCGCGTTTGGCTTGCTGTTGCTCGCGTTCCTGATAGGGTTCATCGTGGTCGTCTCGGATATCGAGCCGGTGTACCAGATTCCATACTTTATCTTTGAGCGGCCCTCAGCCTTGCCGTTTGTGCTGGCCCTCCCACCGATCATGGTTGTCTTTGGGCTTGCACTCACCCTCTTTACCCCTGTGGCCTGGCTCAAAAAGTTTTGGAACGTGCGCGGGCGGGTGGGGTATACGGTCGTAACGCTGTGTGCGTGGGTAGTGCTTGGGGAATTGATGTTTTGGAATTTGCTGTAACCGCTTGATCGGTTCAATAGCCCACAGGGTTAAAGCCTCTGTGGGCTATTTGGTTTAAAAGGCTATCTCCGCGCAACAATACGGGGAGCTAACCTGTATTCCTCTGCATGAAATACCTCACTTCCTCCACCCTGATTCGATTCCTCGCAGTTTGGACGGCAGTTGCCGCCCTGTTGATGTTTGTCGTGGCCGCGGTGGGGATGCCGCCTAATGCCCGGGCGGTGATCTTTATGGCGACGGGACTGGCGGTGATCTGGATCGGGGTGGGGGGTGTGGGGATGTGGAAAGCGCGGGAGCGGGTGCGGAGCTTCGTTCAACGCATCCCCTTGCCAGAGCCGGTAAAGTTTGTCATGTTCTGTACCCTGCTTGCGCTCGCGGAGGAGGCGGTCACCGTTTCGATGACCAATCTCGCGCCGGTATTCGGGGTCCCGTTGGGGGCGGCGTACATCACGGCGTCGGCGAATTATCTGGATGTGGTGCTGTTTCACAGTGTGGTGGTGTTCGTGCCGATGTTCATCGCGTGGGGGTGGATGCTGACGCGGTGGGCGATTTCGCCGAACGTGGCGTTTCTGATTTTCGGGTTTACCGGGTATCTTTTGGAAGGGGCGTTTGCGGGGAGTTTGAACCTGTTGCAGTTGGGATTTTGGATGTTTGTGTACGGGCTGATGGTGTATCTGCCGGTGTATTGTTTCCCGGTGCGGGAGGGGGTCAAACCGCCCAAAGCAGGGCACTACCTTCTGGCGCTGATCCTGCCTATTCTGTGCGCCATTCCTGTTGGGGCGATCATGAGTACACTCCATCCCATCCCTTTTCATTTCCCGCCTATTATGCCGGATTCCTGATTTAAACAGCATTTCAAGTACAGTTTGAAGTTTGAGAAACGATTTTATGTGGACAGCCTAAAACTCCACCCTACCTACCCCGAACACGGTTGCAAGCGTCCAAACAATCATTAAAGTAGTCGTTGCATGGTTGCAAGCGTCCAAATAATGATAAAAGTAGTCGTTGCACAACTGCAAGCGTCCCAATGAGGCGCATGGAGCGGTTTGCAAGAATGACGGGGACCGCACCAAAGGGCCGCCTGGAAGCAGGGGATATTCACATATCATGCGGAGAATCCCCGGAAAAAATGATACACTCCCGGCATGGAACCCGCCGACTATCGCGCCGCCAGCCTCAAAACCGCCACCCACCTCAAAGCCGTCGCCACCTCCGACGCGCTCCGCAGTATCTCCCACCTTTCCCTCCCCGAAATTGAAGCCGTCAGCGACCTGATCGCCCAAATCGTCCCCGCGGGCAACATCCCGGCGATGATCTTGACCAACCTCGCCCACATGCCAGAGCGGCGCGTGCCCCTCGCCGCCACACAACGCGACATTGACCTGCTTTTTAAAGGCGTGGAACAAATGCTCGACCGGGCCGTGTACACCGCTTTTTTTGCCGGACCTGCCGCCGTCTTATGGGGCTATCAGAATCTGCTCAAACTCGCGGGCAAGAATCCCGACAGCGCATTCCCCCATGGCGTGTGGCAGTTTTACGTCGAATACGCCCTGCGCGAAGATTGCGCCCGCCACACCAACGAAACGCACGGCTTCCAAACCGCCCTCCACCAACATCACCTTCCCCTTTCCGAAACCGACCAGATCACCGCCTGGGTCCTGGCCGCGCTAGACCTCCTCCACCAGTACGAGGCTCTGCTCACCAATGAATGGCGCGAGCGAGTCTCCCTACACTTGCTCGAAGAGACGGCCCAACAAGCAGGCCTGGATTTGAGCGGGGTATCCGCCCGTTGGCAACGCCCCTACCGACGCGGCGCAGACGGCGCCAACGAGGGTTACACAGCTTATCGTGGGCGCATGTTTACACAATTTTTGCTTGGGGCCACCGCCCACCTGCCGACCTCCCTCCAAAAAACCTGGCAGAAAAAAATAGAAGACGCCGAAAAGCGCGAACTCCCCGCCTTCCTCCAGCAAATGAACCTGCTCGCCTATCTGGAACCGGGAGATTACCGGGAAACCCGCACCGCGTACCCGCTCAACAAGGCCTACATCGGCCTGATCCGCGCGGGGCACTACCACCTGATCCGTGTCTGTGCACCCAACTCCGACCTCCCCGCGGAACCGTTTGCCGTCCGCAGTCAAGTCGCGGCCATTCTCGCTCAACCCACTCTCCCGGTCGCGCAAAGCCTGCTATCCTTCGCCAACCTGCAACGCCCGGCCTACGCCGCCCTCCGCAAACAACTCACCGCCCCTTTTTTGCGGGATATAGACACCCTACGTCTCGCCCCGATCCTGATCAACACCGACCCCCGTCCACCCACCCTGCCCCTTGCCGAACTGCGCCAGACCGAACGGGGCGTGGGCGACCACCCGTTAACGCTCTTTCTCACCGAAAACACCACCGCCTTCGACCAATCGCACATCTTCTTCGACGGCGCGTGGGGTGCGGCCTTTGCAGAAATTATGACCAACGAAGCCCTCTCGTGGGCGGTCTATTTACACACCCTCCCCCCCCCCAGCCCGGAAACCGCCCACCCCTATACCCTGACCTTCCCCCTCACCCCCGCGGATCGTGCCCTGCTCCCCCATGTGCTCACCCGCCCAGCCGAAGTCACCGCCGAAACCGACGCGGTGAACCTCCACGCGATCCTCGACCTGCGCCGCCTGTTCAAACGCCGAAGCGACCTCCTGCGCCTCACAGTCAACGATTTACTCATCCTCTACCGCGCAATCCATAATTGCACCTACACCGTCCCCCCCACTCTGGCAACCCAACTGCGCGCCCTGTCCCAACAACGCGGCACCCAATACGCCGCCCTCACCACGCTGGAAGCCCTCGAAACCCAGGGCAATCGCAACCCGACCATCCTGATCCCGCTGGACGCCAGCCCCCACAACCCGCGCGAACGCCTGTACCCAATGACATTTGAAGTCCCCCTGGGGGAACTCGATCTGCTCGGCTTGCACCAACGCACCCTCAACGCCCTCGCCTCGTACAAAACCGCGCCCCCTGGCAACGAAGCCGACCACACCGCGCGGTTCCGGCTATTTGACACCCATCAGCGCACCTACCTCGCCACCATCGCCGGGTTCGGAGAAGTGCTCAGCCGCGCCAAAGAAATCGCCGGGCAAGGGGAAAGCGCCAGCATCGGCACCCTCAAACTGCTCGCACACCTGCCCCAACCCCTGCAAACCCTGCTCGACAAAATCCCGGGCCGGTTCGATTTGCTCAACGACATGCTCAAAGGCCGCGAAGTTTTCTCCAACATCGGTGCTGTGGCCCCCAAAAGTACGCTCACCCGGTTCATTTCCGCCAAAGACGATAACGAAAAGAAAACCCTCGTCTGGGGGGTGATCACCGACGCGAACCAGACAATGCGCGTAACCCTGCGCGATTTCCGTCCCCACGTAGGGTTACTCACCCAAGCCGGGCACGCCAACCTCGCGCGGTACCTGACCCAGGATTATCTCGACTCCTACGCGCGTGGCCTGAATCAATTCATCACCGACCTCTATCGCATCACCGCTTCCAGCCGGGAAACACAAGGATGAAGTCCCTACTCACCAAGAGCCGTTCCGAAAAAAAAGGACGGGATGCTCATCCCGTCCTTTGGGGCGTTCCAAAAATTTACTCTTTCTGCTTTTCGTTCATATCTTCGAGATAATCGCCCAGGTGTTTGGCGAGGGTGACAAATTCGGAAGGGAGGAGAATGACCGTTGTGGTGTTATTCTCAGCCCCGATTTCGGCGATCATCTGCATCCGGCGGAGTTCGAGGCTCATGGGGTTTTTCATGATTTCGGCGGAGGCGCGGTTGAGGTTGTTGGCAGCTTCGAGTTCGGCTTCGGATTTGATCAGGCGAGCGCGTTTCTCGCGGGAGGCTTCGGCTTCGCGGGCCATGGCGCGTTGCATCCCTTCGGGGATTTCCACGTCTTTGATTTCGATCAGTTCGACGGAAATGCCCCATTTTTCGGTGTTGTCATCCACGATTTTGAGCAGGGCGCTGTTGATGGCATCCCGTTCCCGCAGGACTTCGTCTAGTTTATGCTGACCGATGATGTTACGGAGACTGGTTTGGGTGACTTGATACACGGCAGTGTGGGGATCGGCAACGGAAACCATCGCTTTGCCAGGGTTGCTGAGTTTGTACCACAGCACAGCATCCACTTTCACGGTAACACTGTCTTTGGTAATCGCTTCCTGCGGTTGGACGGCGACGGTGTTGGTGCGGATGTCCACCTTTCGATGTGATTCGAGAAAAGGGAGGACAACGTACAAACCCGGCCCGCGCATTCCGGCGTACCGGCCCAGGCGAAAGATGACGGCGCGTTCGTATTCTTTGGCGATGTATATCATGGGGAGACTCCTTGTTTCAACTGAAAGTCAGCAAAAGTTTTTCCATTCAAATAGTCGGGGAAAGTGTAGATGCCGGTAATTTGCAGGTAGCATCGGTCGGGGTATTCTTTCCAGCCGCGCGCCAGGCCAATTCGCAAGAACACATCTCGCTTTTGAAGGATTGTGGTTAATTCTAAAGCAATTTTTGCGGGATCGCGTTTTTCGTTGCGAAGGCTTTGGCAGTAATATTGCCAGGTGAGGTCGGTGATTTTGAGCCGGTAGGTGTCCCCGCGGGGATCGGTGAAGGTGAGGCGGTAGTCCCACATGCCCGTGCGGGGGTCGGGTTCGTAGCCAACTTTGGTGATCATGGGAAAATGATCATCAGAATCTTTTCTCGTAAAACACGTTCACATCCGACTCCCGATACTCCCCAAACGCCGGAATCTGCTTAAACCCCATCTTTTCATATAACCCAATCGCCTCGTCTTGGAACGTCCCCGTTTCCAGGCGGAGGACGTAGACCCCACGCTGGCGGGCAACTTCTTCGAGATGCTCGATCATCTTCTTCCCCAATCCCATTCCCCGATACTGTGGGCGGACATACATCCGTTTGAGTTCGCCGTACTCATCGCCGTAGAATTGAATACCTCCGCACCCGGCAGGTTCCCCGTCCACCCAAATGACGAAAAACGCGACCCCTTCGGCGATCAGTTTTTCGACGCTGTAGCCGTATTGCGCTTCGGGCGGGTAGGCGGGGTGATCGAGGGCGGTTTCGAGTTCGGCGATGAGGGCGCGGGCGGTGGGGGTGGTGGGGAGGGTGGGGGTGATGAGGATAGACATAAAATTACTTTTTCCATTCAGGTGGACAACGTAGTGTTACCCCATCTTTTTCAATGTCTATCGGAAACATACATTTGGCTAGTTCATTATGCCCCACATGCAATACGAAGGTTGAGGCTTGTTTGAGTGCAAATGATGAACGTCCGGGCGGAAAAACGGAGATTATTTTCTTGTTTGGAAACAATTCCTGAACTGTTTTAACTGGGGCAACCAAATCACTATCTGCGGAGAATAATAGCGCAACATCAAATCGATCTTGAAAAGCATCGCGCATGAGTTCAACGGAAATATTTACATCGGTCATCTTTTCGTGGTGGGTTGTATAAGTGTGTCCGCATTGTCGGCAAACCACCTGCTCGGAAAGAAATTGCCCATAATAGATTTGAAAATTAGAGAGAGTCTGTAAAGCTTCCAGATAAGTGAGTTGGCGGCGGCGTTTATCTTCAGGTTTATTGACCACGGTAGTGAAATACCTGGTTGCAACCAAAATTTGATGAGGTCGAATAAACTGTCCTGCAAGTTTTTGAAGATTTAGCCAGTAATATTTTTTCCACCCTTTCTGTCGTAACCCGAAATACAAATTGTAGCCGTCAATGTAAGCGATAACGCGTTTCATAAATTTTTTCCCATATTAAGGGACAGCCCGCCATTGCTGGCGGGCGTCGGCCCGGAGATGCTATCTCCGGGGGGGTTCACTCTTATTTTACCGAAGGTTGGCAGGATGTCAACAAATTCGTTTCCGTCTCAATTGACTACCCCCGGCCTCTCATCCCTCCACCCCTCCCCCTCCGTCGCCACCTCATACGCGCGGCCAATCCGTAACAACGTCGCTTCCGAAAAATCCGGGCCGAGCAACTGAATCCCAATCGGCAAACGACTCCCATCCAATCCGGCGGGGAGGGAGATGCCTGGGGTTCCGGCGTGGTTGGCGGGGACGTTGAGTTGATCGCTGTACTGCATCAGCACGGAATCCCCAAACACGTCGCCGATGGGGAAGGCGGTGGAGGGGGTGCTGGGGGTCAGGATGGCGTGCAGGCGGTGTGCCCCATCGGGGGCGAAGGCTTCGTCGAAATCGCGGCGGATGAGGGAGCGGACGCGCAGAGCGCGGTTGTAATATTGTTCGCTGTACTGTGCCGCGCTGACGTACATGCCCATCAAAATCCGCAGTTTGGGCTGGGGGCCAAAGCCTTGCGCGCGGGTCTTGCGGTACATCTCGCGCAGGTCGGCGACGCGGTCGGGGGTGCGGTAGCCGTATTTCACGCCGTCGAAGCGATGGAGGTTGGAGGCCGCTTCCACACGGGAGATGACGAAGTAGGCGGGGATGCCGTACTGCGTGTGGGGCATGGGCACGTTTTCGACGATTTCCGCGCCCGCGCGGGCCAGGAGTTCGGCGGCGCGGAGGGTGGCGTCACGGATTTCGGCGGGGAGGGCGCTTTCGTGCAATTCTCCCGTTTGGGCATCGAAGAAGGTGACGCGGAAATAGTCCGGGGACAGGCCGATCCGCATCCCTTTCACCCCATCGTGGATGCCCTCGGTGTAATCGGGCACGGGGACGGTGGCGGCGGTGGCGTCGCGGGGGTCGGGGCCGGCGATGGCGTTGAGCATGAGGGCGGCGTCGGTGACGTTGCGGGACAGGGGACCGGGGCAGTCGAGCGAGGAGCCGAAGGCAATCAGCCCGTAGCGAGAGACGCGTCCGTAGGTGGGTTTGAGGCCGACCACGCCACAGAACGAGGCGGGTTGGCGGATGCTTCCGGCGGTATCCGTGCCCAGGGAGAGTGGCCCTTCTCCCGCGGCGACGGCGGCGGCACTTCCCCCCGAGGAACCGCCGGGCGCGCGGGTAGTGTCCCACGGGTTGCGCGTGGCGGGCTGGAAGGCGGACGATTCCGTGGACGAGCCGTAGGTGAATTCGTCCAGGTTCACTTTGCCAAGCATGACCGCACCCGCCGCTTCCATCCGTTCGACGGGGGTGGCGGTGTAGGGGGCGGTGAAGTTGGCGAGGATGCGGGACGCGGCGGTGGAGGGGGTGCCTTCGACGCAGAAGATGTCTTTGACGGTGAAAGGCACACCTGCGAGGGGGCCAGGGTCTTCTCCGGCGGCGAGTTTGGCGTCAATGGCCTGGGCTTGTGCGCGGGCTCGGTCGGCGGTGACGGTGATGAAGGCGTGGACGCCGGGGGAGGAGGTGGGAGGCTGGATCGAGCCGGGTTCGCCATCTACTTTTTCGATGTGGGCGAGGAGGGCTTCGGTGACTTCGAGGGCGGTGAGGGTGCCGGATTTGATCTGGCGGGCGATTTCGTGGGCAGGGAGGAAGGGGAGGTTCATAATTCTTCGTGAGGTATTTCCGGCACAATGATATACCCATCATCCAACTGGGGAGCCTGGGCGAGGAGGGCGGCGACGTTGGCGAAGGGGTGGTGAACGTCTTCCCGCGCGGGGGGGCTGACTTCGACCGGGTACGGGACCCCGCGCGCGGCGGGTTCGACATCGTCGGCGAGGGGAATTGCGGCGAGGGTGTGGATCGACGCGAGTTGGTGGTTCAATTCCCGGCGCAGGTATTCCCCTTCGGCAGGGGTCAGTTCGAGGGCGGCGAGTTCAACCAAATGGTCAAACAGTTCGGGGGTGATTTCTTCGGGCATGGGAGTCCTTTGAATGAGGAATAAAATCAGGGCTATTTTATCATTCCCGCGAGGTTAAGTAGGGCTTGGGACAACAATTCCTTTCTGGGAATGGTTTTTGAACGGTGAGATCAAGGCAAGTGCCCTGCGTAATATCTGCATGTGCAATGAAGTGTACTGAATAAGGATATTTTTTTTATCGAACCCTTTGGTAGAATAAAATCTAATTATTCTGGCTCTCCCGTTTTGGGCGGGAAAAGTGCCGAATTTTTGAAAGTGAAGGGGATGCGCATCCCCTTCACTTTCAAAAATTCGGGTTTTCATCCCGTTAATCCCGGTAGAACCATTATTCTTCATTATCTTGCTGACTTTTTCATCTCATGCCAAACACCATTTTCCCCCTTAAGTCGAATGAACTTGCGTTAAGGTATCGCGCATTGTTTGAAAACACCAATGATGCCATTCTATTAATTAGTTCGGATCGCAACATTTTAGCTTTGAACAAACGAACCGAGGAACTCACCGGATTTTCGGCTGAGGAGTTGATGGGGATGTCCGTGAATGTTTTGATTGCACCCGAAGATCAGCAGGATGCGGCAGAAAAACATGAAAAGCTCATGTCCGGGGCGCACCTGCCTGTCTACGAGCGGCTCATTCGCCATAAAAACGGAAGTTCGTTTCCGGTGGAAATCAATATTTTTCCGGTGAAGGATGTTCGGAACCATCTGTTGTACTATCAAAGCATTGTCCGCGATATTAGCAAACGCAAAGCCACGGAGCGCGCCTTACAAGAAAGTGAACGCCGGTACCGCGCGCTATTTGAACAAAGTCTGGATGCGATTTTTATTACCGATCTCGATGGTTATATTTTGAACGCGAACTCAGGAACGGCGCAAATGTTGGGGTACGATATTGAAGAATTAATAGGGATGCACGCCAGCCTGCTCTCCGCCCCCGCAGAACGGGAGGATACCGCCCAAATTTTTACCGCTCTCACGCAGGGGGCCACGCTCCCCGCCTACGAACGCGTCGCGTGTCGCAAAGATGGCTCGTTATTCCCGGTAGAGGTGCGCATTGTCCTCGTGCGCGATGAGGACGGAACCCCCCTCTACCTTCAGAGCACGTCCCACAACATTACCGAACGAAAAAATATCGAAAAACAACTCCATTACCTGGCCACGCATGATCCCCTCACCGGTTTGCCCAACCGTTCGTTGTTTTTCGAGCGGCTTGAACAGGCGTTGGAACGTGCTCGGAAAAACCGCACGAGAGTCGCTGTCTTGTTTATGGATTTGGATGGTTTCAAAGAAGTCAACGACACCTACGGGCACACCGTTGGCGATCACCTGCTCCAGGCGATGGCGCGCCGTTTGGAAGCGAGTTTCCGCGAAGCAGATACCCTGGCCCGGATGGGAGGGGATGAATTTACCTTGATCTTCGAGGATATTCTCTCACTCAAACAAGCGACCGTATTATCCGAACGCGTATTAGCTTTATTTAAAGCGCCTTTCATCTTGAATAGAGAAAAAATCATGGTGGGTGCCAGCCTGGGGTTGAGTCTTTTCCCGGATGATGGCGAGGACGTTGAACATCTTGTGAATGAGGCTGATAACGCCATGTATGAAGCCAAACGCAACGGAAAAGGCAAACTTGTCCTGAACCATTCAAGGAAACCGGTCAACGCCACGCACAAATAACCCAAACGGAACGAAACAGACGCATGGTGAAGACGGCGACCTATTTCCGTTTGTTCTTTCCACTTTCTGCTTAGGGCCTAGGGCTTGATCGCCTTCCGCACAGGTGCGGCAAAATGGACCGTGATTGCCGATAGTTTGAACGAGATTCTCGCATTGAACGGTGCCCTGGCCCCCAGCCTTTTGCCCCTCCTCTCCAAATAACTGCCGCCGCCCGAACCAGCCCGGGGGAAAACCCGATAGGGGTAACATCCCCGCGCGATCCGATTCCCAATCAATTGTTAACGAATCCAAAAACAAGCATTAACGCGCCGGGATTATCCCGTAAAGTAGAATCGGAGGCATGAAAACTTGCCCACGTTGCGGAGCAGAAATCCAAAACCCTTCCCTGCCCACCTGTGCCTATTGTGGCGCAGTCCTCGGTAACGAGCAAAAACAACGCACGCCACCCACGCCCTACCGCTCGCCCATCGCGACCACCCCTCTTGCCCCCACACCGGGCACATTACCCCCCGAATATAGCCACCTCAAACGCCCTAAACCCGTCGCATCACTGGAATCCGCCGGATGTCTGATAATTTTTGGCCTCATATGGACCGTTTTTAGCGCGTTTATGGTCATTGCAGTAGTAGGCAGTTTTTCCCGCGACTATTTGGAATATTTTCAACTTTCTCGGCAAGGGGTGATCACCCAGGCAACCGTCACCTGGCTGGAAACCCGCGAAAGCGATGACTCTACCAGTTATCACGTCTTCTACAAATATATGGGAACCGCAAACAATGAGAACGCGGAAATTGAAGACTCAGATAGTATCTCATCCTCGTTATATGCCTCCCTAAAAATTGAACAGAAAATCGAAATTTTATACGTTCCCACGAACCCCGCAATCTCGGCAGTCCGCGCCGAATTGGCGTCTCCCAATCCAATGGGCTTCTTGTTTATGGTTGGCATCGGAGGCTTGTTTGTGCTTATTGGTGTTGGTTTATTGTATGCAGGGGGCAAAACGCAAAAACAACTAGGCCAGTTACGGGCGGAAGGCTTACAAACACAAGGCCTTCTTTTTGACCGTTGGACCGATAAAGATTCGGATGGCGATACCACATACTACGTCGCATTTGCCTTCACTGTCCGCGCGAGGGCGGGTGACCCCATCATCACCCGCGCCGAACAAAACAAAAAGTTGTACGACAAATATCGCATTGGAGACACCTTATCTATCCGGTACCTCCCCAACGACCCCAGTGTTTGCATGGTGCAAGTGCCCCCTTAGCCCACTATGGAGGATCATTCATGGAAGCACTCTCCTTTCTTCTTGTTGTTGCATTTCTGTTGCTGTTTGGCATCATCATTTTCGTCACCATCCGCCAAAGCCAAAAAGAACTGAAAGAGAAACAAGCTTTCGCACAAAGCCTGGGGTTTGCGCCCCATCCGGTCGATGAAAAATTAACCCTGAAGATTTCGCGCCTGTATCAGCGCCCAGGCGCGAAAACCCAATTTCAATTGCGCAACGTTTTCCATAAACCGCTTTTAGATGGCGACATGTATTTGTTCGATCTCGTGAATACTTCCGGGGAGGATGACAGTTGGACCGAGCGTCAGGCCGTCGCCATTTGTTCGTCCACGTTAAACCTTCCTGCTTTTATGTTGTATCCCAAGGCCGACCCAAAATACGCCCTCAGTGGCCTGGCAAACAAAGTCTTGGAATGGGGGTTTTCCTTCGTCGGCAAACCCGTCGCGTTTCCCGAATACCCCGCGTTGAATGCACGTTATCTTCTCAGTTCCAACGAACCCGACCTGCTTCGCCCCTTTTTCGATGCGCGTCTCGCCGAATATTTTGCCCAGACCCAAATGTATATGCTCCATGCCCAGGGGGAAATATTCACTTTTTCAGAGATGGACCCACAATTCAATACGCTTGATCAAGGAAGTATGCATCGGAGAATCCAACGCGCCCTCGAACTCTTCCGGCAACTCCAAAAAAGTACGTTTTCGTAAGTTTGCACCCAAAGAAAACTTCAGTGAGGGCCAAGATTCCCCCAAAAAACCGGCAATAACCTGCTAAAATTTGGGCATCTATGAACCTCCCCACCCTCCGTGCCCACTGCCTCGCCAAACCCGGCACCACCGAAGAACTCCCCTTCGGCCCTGGCACCCTCGTCTACAAAGTGATGGGCAAAATGTTCGCCCTCACCGGCGACGAACTCGAACCCGCCAGCGTGAACCTCAAATGCGACCCCGACGACGCCCTCTTTTTCCGCGCCCAGTTTGAGGGCATCACCGCCGGCTACCACATGGACAAGCGCCATTGGATTACTGTGGACCTCCAGGGCAGTGTTCCCGAAACCCTCATTTTTGAACTCATCGACGATTCCTACGAACTGGTCGTAAAAGGTCTGCGAAAAAAAGACCGCGAACAACTTTCGCAGACAAACGCATGAACCACCCCGACCACGTCCGCCTGATCCGCGAAGGCCTCCCCGCCGCAACGCAAACCACCCCCGACCACCCCGCCCCGCCCCTGCGCTGGGCCGATCTCGGTTCCGGGCACGGCGCGTTTACCCTCGCCCTCGCCGATCTCCTCCCCGAAAACGCTGAAATTTACTCCATTGGCCGGGATTCAGCGGCCCTGCGCGAGCAAGAACGCGCCATGCGCTCCCAATTCCCCCGCGCCCACGTCCACTACCTCCCCGCCGACTTCACCCGCCCGCTCACCGTCCCACCCCTCGACGGCATACTGATGGCGAACTCCCTGCACTTCCACCGCCACAAAGCACCCATCCTCGCCCAACTCCGCACCCTCCTCAAACCTGGCGGCAGACTGATTCTCGTCGAATACGACACCGACCACGGCAACATCTGGGTTCCCTACCCCCTCTCCTACCCCACCTGGGAAACCCTCGCCACCCGCACCGGGTTCGTGAACACCCGTCTTCTCACCACCCAACCCAGCCGGTTTTTAGGAGGGATGTTTTCGGCGGTGAGCACCATCCCCTGATTACCCAAACACCCCCATCACTTCCTTAATTTCATTCAGAATATCCCCCGCCAGCACAGACGCGCTGTTCCCCAACGCATTCTCCGCCTGAATCCCAGCCTGCCCGTGGAGCCACACGCCCGCGACTGCCGCCTCAAACGCGCCCATCCGTTGCGCCCGCAACCCTGCAATCATCCCGGCCAGCACATCTCCGGTTCCGGCGCGGGCGAGGGCGGGGGTGGCAACAGGCACGAGGGCGGTACGTCCGTCCGGGGCGGCGATGACGGTGAACGCACCTTTGAGCACCACAATGTGCCCCCATTCTTTCGCGAACCGTTCGGCCAGCGTCAGGCGTTCGGCTTGCAGTTCGGCGGTCATTAACCCGGTCAGGATCGCCATTTCGCCGGGGTGCGGGGTTAAGATGGAGGAGGGAGGCAACCGTTGGGGCCAGCCGGAGAGTTGGGCCAGGAGTTTCAGCCCGTCGGCGTCTACCACGAGCGGGGGAAGTTCGGGGGTGACGAACCGGGCCAGGAAGTGGCGCGTGCTTTCGTGCAGACCAAAGCCGGGGCCGATGAGCATCGCCGTGACCCGCTCCAGTTTTTCTCGCAACACATCGTCCGCATCCGTCGCGATGAACCCTTCTTCTTCCGGCAAGGGGAGCCAGGTCGCCTCTGGGAAGTGTCCGGCCAGCATCGCTTGTACTGGGCGGGGCACCGCCAGCGTGACCAATCCCGCCCCCACGCGGTACGCCGCTTTCCCCGCCAGCATCGCCGCCCCCGGATAGTTGACCGAGCCAGCGACTGCGATCACCGTACCAAACGTGCCTTTGTGGGCGTTACGGGGCCGTTCGGGGAGCAGATCGGCGACGGTTTCTTCATCCACGACAAAGCGCTGAATTTCGTCCCATGCGGCGAGACCCTCAAGCTCGCCGATTTCGGACAGTTGGATTTCGCCCACATAATCGGCGCCGGGAAAGGCGTAAAAGCCGGGTTTGGCCGCGGCCATTGTCACGGTCATATCGGCGGTCAGGGTTTCGGGGGCGACTTCGCCAGTGTCGCAGTCAAGGCCAGAGGGGCAATCTACGGCGATGATGGTGGGGGGGGATTCAAGTTCCAGCAAAAGGTCCAGAATTTTTGCCAGGAGCTTTTGCAGACTGCCGCGCAGGGGGAGTTGGAACCCTGTGCCGAGCAAGCCATCGAGGAGCAGGGCGTGGGAGGCGAGGGCGTTGGGAAGAAGATCGGCGTCAGTGCCCGCGCCGGACAGAAGAATGTCCCCCCCCGCCGCGCGGAGGCGCGCCACGAGCGGGTCATTCGGACGGTCGGCGGCGAGGTAGGCGGTACAGGGCCAGTCATTTTCCGCCAGATACGTCAGGGCAACAAGCGCATCTCCCCCATTATTACCTTTCCCGACGAGGGCGAGAATCCCCTCGTCGGATAAATAGCCATATTCGTTTTCGATCATTTCGGCGAGGCCGCGCCCGGCATTTTCCATCATTTCGGCGTAGGAAAGGCCCGAAGCGTCGGCTTGCTGTTCAACGGCACGCATTTGAGAGGTGGTGAGGAGTTTCATGGGGAAGATAAATGGTCAATTGTGAATAGTGAATTTTGAATTGTGAATGATCAATCGCACTTACGGACCGATTTGCTGATTTGCAGAATCGATCCTTGACGGTAGTCTTATTATAAAATAAGATCATATTTAGTCTTACCTAAATTTTTTATCGTCGAATACAAGACATGACTCTCTTGGCAAGATGACTAATTTTTTTTACGCAAAGCCGCAAAGACACAAAGAAGTTGGAAATCTTAAAAAACCTTTGCGTCTCTGCCGCTTAGCGGCTTTGCGTTAAAACAGGTACCTTTTGCAGGAGAGTCAAAGAAGGAACTTAAATGCGCGAAAATCTCACCCACGCGATTGAAGATTATTTGAAAGCGATTTACGAACTGACCTCCACCGAAGGGCGCGCCAGCACGAATGACCTGGCGGAGCAATTGGATGTGCGGCCCGCGTCCGTTTCGGGGATGATCAAAAAACTGTCCGAAACCGAACCCCCGCTCGTGGAATACGAAAAACACCGGGGCGTAATCCTGACTCCTGAGGGGCAAAAAGTTGCCCTGGAAATCATCCGCCACCATCGTCTGCTGGAGCTGTACCTGCATCAGATGCTCGGCTACCCGTGGGACAAAGTCCATGACGAGGCCGACCGACTGGAACACGTCATCTCCGAAGAGTTCGAGGCCCGAATCGCGGCCGCGTTGGGCGACCCGCTCCACGACCCGCACGGCGACCCAATCCCGACCATTGATCTGACCCTGCCGCCTTCCACCGTCACCCCGCTCAACCAACTCCGCCCCGGCGACCACGCCATCATCCGCCGCGTGCGGGACACCGATGCCGACCTGCTCTGTTTTCTCGAAGATCGGGGGTTAGTGCCGCAGATCGAAATCGAAGTGGTGGAATACTCCCCCTTTGACGACAATTTGACCCTGCAAATCGAAGGGCAGGCCGAAAAACTTGTTTTGGGGCCGCGCATCACCGGGCAGGTGTTTGTGGATCGAGTGAAGTGAGCCTGACCATCGGCCAACTTGCCCAGGCCGCCGGGGTACGGGCGTCCGCGTTACGGTATTATGAAGATCAGGGGTTGCTGACTCCTGCCGGGCGGACGGACGCGGGGTACCGGTTTTATGCCCCGGACGCGGTGCAAACTTTGCGGTTTATCCAACGTGCCCAACAACTCGGTTTTTCCCTCAACGATATTCGCGCCCTTTTAAGTGGATGGCAAAACGGGGATTTGAGCAATCAGGCGCTCACGGAAACTGCCGAAAATCGTTATATGGCATTGGAACAACAGGTAACGGAATTGCTCGTCCAACAGCACGAACTCGCGTTATTCCTGACCGATTTGCATGAAAGCGCGCCCTCCTCCTCGGATGTGTTTGCCCAACTGCTCGAACGGGTGTGCGCCAACCCGCGCAACGAACACGCCAGTTCGATGCTCCACTGGTTGGGCGAGCGGACAGGGTGTTCCCTCACGTCGGAACAGGCGATGGAGGTGTTGGAAGGGTTGCGGGGCCAGCATTTTCACGTCTGGCGAGAGGAGGGGGGGTACAAAATTCTGGTCGTCAGTCAGGAGGCGGAGGTGGGCGAGGCGTTGCAGACATTGGCCGGGCTGGAGGCGAGTTGTGCGGTGCATCCGCATCAGAATCCGGTGCTGGATCATAATGAGGAGGGCTTTTTGTTGGAGGCAAAGGGGGAAGAGGCGTTTATTTTTGCGAGGATTTTTCTGGCGTTGGAAAATGGGGCGTAATCACGCGCATTCTTTGCCACGAATGTCGCTGACAGCGTTACACGAATTTTACGAATAAGTTTTTTAACGCAAAGTCGCAAAGGGGCAAAGACGCAAAGGATTTAAAGAAAAAATTCCATCTTGACCTTCAACCCGACTCGAAGGTGTAGACTCCATTATCTACCTCTATTTACCCTATCTACCTTATCTACCCTATCTACCTGACTCACCTATGGCCCCCTCATCCTACACCCTCAAAATCACCGGCATGGACTGCGCCGCGTGCGCCCAAACGATTGAACGCGGCGTCGCCAAACTCGATGGCGTGCAAACCTGCGCGCTCAACTTCACATCCGAAACCTTACGCGTGGAGGGGGTAATCACGCAGGAAACGATTGTCCAACGCGTGCGCGAACTGGGCTACGACATTTCCCAAAACCTGACACCTGACACCCCAAAACCTGATTCATCCTTTTGGGCCTTTATGCGCGCCCGCCGCGACACCCAACTCGCCCTCCTCGGCGCGCTCCTCATTCTCCCCGGCCTGATTTTCAACGAACTCCTGCCGGGCCTCGGCTTTTCCCACCCTTTACTCGACCTGTTTTCGATTGCCGCCATGCTCATCGCCGGATACCCGATTGCGCGGAGTGCGTGGCGGGCGATCACGATCAACCGCGAGATCAACATTAACGTCCTCATGACCATTGCCGCCATCGGCGCGGCCATCATCGGGGAATACACCGAGGCCGGGCTGGTGATCACCCTGTTTGCCATCGGGGAAGCGCTCGAAGGCTTCACCGCACAACGGGCGCGGGACTCCATCCGTTCGCTCGTGGCGCTGACCCCGCGCCGGGCCGCGGTGCTCCGCCCGTGTATGGATTGCCAGGGACACCTGGGGCAAGATGGGTACACAGGAGGCCCATGTCCGTTTTGTGGAGACGAATTGCAGATGGTAGACGTGCATGATCTCGTCCGCGGCGACCGGATCGTGGTCAAACCGGGGGAGCGGATTCCGATGGATGGCCGCATCCTGGCCGGAACGTCCACCGTCAACCAGGCGGCGATCACCGGCGAGAGTCTGCCCGTACCGCGGCAACCGGGCGAGGACGTGTTCGCGGGCAGTATCAACGGCGAGGGCGCGCTGGAAATCGAAGTTACCCATCTCGCCGCGGACAATACGCTGGCGCGGATGATTCAGATGGTGGAAGAGGCGCAGGACAAAAAAGCGCCCGCCCAACGGTTCGTGGATCGGTTTGCGAAGGTGTACACCCCCGCCGTCGTCGCGGTGGCCGCGCTGGTGGCGGTGATCCCCCCGGTCTTTTTCGGACAACCGTTTTGGAATCCCGATCCCGCGACGCAGGGGTGGCTGTACCGGGCGTTGGAAATGCTCGTCATCGCGTGCCCGTGTGCGCTCGTGATCAGCACCCCGGTCAGTTTGATCAGTGCGATCAGCAACGCCGCGCGGAACGGCGTCCTGATTAAAGGAGGGGCACATCTCGAAACGTTGGCGAAGGTGCAGGCCATCGCGTTCGACAAAACCGGGACGCTGACCGCCGGACAACCCGCGGTGATCGGCGTCCACGCGGTGGATTGCACGAACCCGAACGGGGTGTGTGACCCGTGCAATGATCTGCTCGCCCGCGCGAGTGCGGTGGAACGGCACAGCGAACACCCTCTGGCCGGGGCGATTGTCCGGGCAAGTGAAACGTTGGGGATACAGCACCGTTATCCCACGGCGGGGAGTGTGACCGCGCTCGCGGGGAAGGGCGTCCGGGGGCAGGTGAACGGGCGGGAGGTCATCATCGGCAGTCATGCGTATTTTGAGACGGAATTTCCCCATTCGACGGGGGTGTGTGAAGCAGTGGATGCGGCGACCCGCGCGGGGTACACGCCCCTGCTCGTGAGCGACGGGCAGACGTTCGCCGGGTACATCACCGTGGCGGACGTGCCCCGCGCGAGCAGTCAGGCCGCGCTTTCGGCGTTACGACAAGAAGGGGTCGAGCATTTGATCATGCTGACGGGGGACAACGAAACGACCGCGCAGACCATCGCCGGGCAGGTGGGCGTGACCGATGTGCGGGCGAATCTGCTCCCCGAACACAAGGTGGACGCCGCGCGGAGTCTGCTGGCGGAGTTCGGCACGGTGGCAATGGTGGGCGATGGCATCAACGACGCGCCGGCGCTGGCCCAGGCAGATGTGGGCATCGCCCTGGGCACCGGCGCGGATGTGGCCATGCAAACCGCGGATATCACCCTGATGAGCGGGGACCTCAACGGCGTGGCGCGGGCGCTGGCCCTCAGCCGCGGCACGATGCAGACGATCCGCCAGAATCTGTTCTGGGCCTTCATCTACAACATCATCGGCATTCCCTTCGCCGCGTTTGGCCTGCTCAGCCCCATACTCGCGGCCGGAGCTATGGCCTTCAGCAGTGTGTTCGTGGTAACGAATTCGTTACGACTGCGCGGTTATCGGCTGGAAGATCAGTAATCAGTAATCAGTATTCAGTATTCAGTATTCAGTATTCAGTATTCAGTATTCAGTATTCAGTATTCAGTATTCAGTATTCAGTATTCAGTATTCAGTATTCAGTATT
>JABWBV010000383.1 GCA_013359445.1 Anaerolineales bacterium
GCGGCCTGCGTCTTGGGCGGGGTGCGGTTGATCTCGTCGGCGAGGATCACCGAGGCGAAGATCGGGCCGGGGATGAAGGCGAGGTCGCGCACGCCGGTCGACTTGTCCTCGCGGATGACCTCGGTGCCGGTGATGTCCGAGGGCATCAGGTCGGGGGTGAACTGGATGCGGCTGAACTTCGCTTCGATCAGGTGGGCGAGGGTTTTCGCCATCAGCGTTTTGGCGGTGCCGGGCACACCTTCGAGCAGGACGTGCCCGCCGCTCAACAGGGCGACGACGAGCAGTTCAAACGGTTCTTCGAGGCCGACGATGACTTTGTTGGCTTCCTGGCGGAGGGTTTGGTAGAGGGGGAGGAGGTCGGAGGGGGTCATTGGAGAGGGGTTATTTGACATTTGTGATTGGTCATTTATTTAGGATGTCATTCCGAGTGAAAGGAGGAATCCCTGAGACGATCATTGTACTGATCTCCTTGTTGGAGATGATACTTTTTAGCGTTCCAGGGATTTCTCCCGTTGGCCGAAATGACATGGTTTGGCTTCAATTATGTGGTGTGTTTCAACTTTTCCGTCAGATGCTTTCTATAAACTGCCGAAGCGAAGGCGCCCATGCCATAGGCGGGGATCATCGGGATGAATAATAACATGGAGGTCAGCCCGACCATGTTCCAAGAGATCCCCAGGTTCGACACCATGCCAATGAAGATCACGATGGGCATCAAGACCAGGTACGTGAGGACAAAGACCAGCAATTTCACCTCGGGCGTTTTGCGGATGCGTTTTTGCAAGGAACTGCGGGTTCTCCGCAGGTTGGTGGCCTTTTCAAACGCCAACCGCGCATATTCCGCGAGTTGGGTCCGTTGCTCTATCTGGTTGCGGAGGGTTTGTTCTTTTTTGAGTTGGGTGGTTACTTCACCTAACCGATTTTCCAGGTTGGTGCGTCTTTCTTTTTCGATGGTGAGTTGTTGATGCGCGATCATTAATTCGCTCTTGAGGCGTTGAACCTCCGCATACAAATCCTGAGCGTTGTGAGGGACATAGGGACTCGTATTCGCAGGCGAAAAGGTGAGGTCAAAGTTTCTCCGGCTGGATGGGTCTCTTAACACCTCATAGGCCTCGTTAATGTCTTGCATTTTAACAAGGGCGCTGGGCATTTTATTCCGGTCGGGGTGGTAACGGAACGCGAGTTTTTTATAGACCACCTCGATGATTTCTTTATCCGCTTTCGGATCGACCTGGAGAACGCTGTAATAGTTTTTCATGGTGTTACGCGCTTGGCTTAAAAGTTAATGCGATATGATCCAATACGAAAGACTTTGTTCTTTGTTTTGTCGGTTCAGATGGCATCACTACATCTCCACGCTTTTGTCTCACGCTCATACTCGCAGTAGTCACCGTCAAAATTCCGCCCCACTTCAAAAAAAATCACAAACCCTTCGCCATTCGTTTCCACCGTATAGGTGTATTCCCAGCGCGGGGCAGGTCGGGGAATTTCGGGAAGATAGGCAGGAATCAGGGTTTGTAAATCTGGAGGGTAAGTGCCGGTGTCGGTTTTGTATTGTTCGAGGGCGGTCAAAAGGGTTTCCGCGCGCACCTGCCCTTCTTGCACGGTGGGGCCATCGATGCCGTAGAGTTGGGCGACAAAGATCAGCGCGCATCCGAAAAAGAGGCAGAGGCCTACGCTGAAGAGAGCGAGGCACCCGAGGGGTTTGCAGAGGGTAGTTGTGTTCATGTTCGGTCGTTGGATTGTACACAGAAGGCGCAGAAGAAAAAGATTTTACAGAAAAAATTGTTGTTTCCTTCTGTGTCATCCGTGCCCTCTGTGTACCATTCCCCCTCACTCCCGGATCCACTCCGCCGCTTCCCGCGCCCATTGCACCATCTCGGTTTCCGTCGCGTTTTTGCGGGTGAGGCGGGCGAGCAGGTTGCGGAGGTTTTCGATGTCCAGGGTGGGTTCGTATTGGGCGAGGCGGGTGAGGAATTCGCCGTCGTGGAGGGCGGGGTCGAGACGGTAACGGCGGCCCAGCGAGCGTTTGAGGTGGCTGTGATAGTGACGGAGGAGGGCGGTGCGGTTTCCGGCGCGGCGGTTGAGGTTGGCGAGGGCGGTGACGTATTCGAGCGGGGCGCGGCGGGTGATCTCGTGCGCGAGCGGGACGGGGCGGCCAAACGACCGTCCGCCCAACAACAGCCCGAGGAAGATCACGCCCGCGACGTAGAGCAGGGCACGCCCGGCGGGAGTCCCCCTCAGCCATTCCCCCGGCCCGGAGACTTGCGCGGGGGCCGTTTCCAGGCGTTTACCGTGATGCCATTCGTCGAACCAGACATGCGTTTCGCGGGGGACGGTGCCGATCAGGTTGAGGATGAGTTCGGGGTTGCCGGGGTCTTTGAGACCGGTGTTGGTGAAGGGGGTCACGTCGGCGCTGAGGAAGACGCGGCCTTCGCCTTGTTGGAGGGTGACGAGGATGGGGCCTTCGGCTAGGGCAATGAGGGGGATGAAGGGGAGGGGGTCTTCGTCTTCGGCGGGGCGATCCGGTTGGAGGTAGGTGTAGGCGTGAAGCGTGGCTCCCCGCGCGGACGGGGAATCTTCCGCACTCGGGGTGGGGTCGTTCGTCAGCGGCGGGTTGGTAAAGAGGGGGAGGAGGGGGGCGAGGGCGGGGATTTCCTCATTCGCATAGCGCAGGGAAAAGCCGTAGTGCCGGACAGCCTGCGCGGTGCCCCCGCCTTCTCCAGCGAGGAGGAGGGTGCCGCCGTTTTCGACGAACGCATCGAGAATTTCCCATTCGGCTTCGGTGATGGGGGTTTGGGGTTCGAGGAGGAGGACAAGGGACGTGTTGCCGGGGATGGCGTATTCGGCCTGGACGGTGTCGTGGACGAAGTAGTCGAGGTCGGTGAGCCAGAGCCAGAGGGCGCGTGCGCCGTTCGGCTCGTTAGAGTTGTTGGCGAGCGCGGGCGGACCCACTTCCTGGGTTTGCTGGAGTGCGGCGAAGACGGTGAGGAGGGCCAGGACGAGGAAAAGGCCGAGGGCGAGGAGGGTGTCGCGGGAGGGTTTCATAAGAATTATCACCACTAAAGACACGAAGGAGCACGAAGGTTTAAGAAATTGGATTCCTTTGTGAACCCTGGTGTCCTTTGTGGTGCGTTATTTCTGCTGGCGTAAATCTTCCACGCGTTCGGCATAATGCTCAAACGTTGGTTCGTCCACTTCCTGATACCCGTACCAGACCCGGTCGAACGTTTCGACGACTTCCTGGAGGGGGGCGGCGAGGTCGGGACGGTTGGCGACACTGCGGAGGGTTTCGCGGTTGGTGAGGGTGCGGTCGTAGCGGAGGAGGCCGCGCTCTTCGAGGAGGAGGAGGGAGGCGAGGTAGAGGTAGCGGATGGCGGTGCGGTGATCGCCCGCTTGAGAGAGTTCGCGGGCGCGCTGGCGGGCGGCGTCGGCGGTGAGGGGGGCGGTTTCGCCGTTGCCGTGGGTGCCGTTTTCGGCCTCGGCGATGAGGTTGCCCCAGGTGCCGCGCAGGATGTAGAAGAAAATGAGGACGAGGAGAACGCCGCCGCCGATAGTGATGATCAGGTTCATGGGGATATAAACCGTGCCATCAAAGTCGGGGAATAGCCAGTCGAGGAAGTTTTGGATGGCCTGGTTGATGCGCCGCATGATGCTCTGGATGAATTCCAGGATGGGGTTGGGCGCTTCGACCGGCCATTGAAATTCCGGGCGGGCGAGGATTTCCGGCAGGGGGGCGAGGTCGTTGGGGCCGAAGTGGTTGGGGGACGTGGCGGGCCGAAGGGTGAGGATGTTTTCGAGGAGGGCGGTCAGCGCGGGAAGGTCGGGTTCTTCGGCGCGGAGTTGGGCGGAAAGGTAGCGCGAATCTACCGGCAGAAGCGTTCCGTCGGGGAGTTCAACGGTGGTGACGGTGTCCCATTGGGCGGCGAGGGTTTCGAGGACGGGGCGGGCGTCGTCGAGAGGGACATCTGCGAGTTCGGTGAGGTGGGTGTGGGTGGTTTCGAGGAGGTCCCAGTAGGCGTCGAGGGGAATGGGGGGGGAATCATCGGCGGCGCGGGCAGACGGCGCGAGGCAGAAGATCAGCGTAAGAAGCCCCACAAACTTCCAGAAATTCCGCCGATACAACGAAAAGGCGCGGTCGAGTAATTCACCCGTTGTGAGGGGGCGAAGGGCAAACTCCAGAGCAGACAACGCCTAGAAGCCCCCGGTCGCGGATAAGCCGACCGCCATCCCTAACAAACTTAAAATCAACGAAAAGACAAAGCCGATAATCCCCCCGCCCACGGATAGGAGGGCGAAATTGCCCACTTCGTTCCAAGACAGAAAATTGCCTTCGGGCATCCGGGGCGCTTTGGCAACCAATTCTGCCGCACTGATGCCTTTTTGCTCTTCCGCGGCCATCACCAGGTCTAGCCCTTCCTGACGCACGCGCAAATCGAAGTACAACAAGGTCATACAGGCCAGTTGCAGAGGCACATACAACAAGCTAAAAATTAGACTGACCAGCGTTTGGGATACAGTTTGGATTTGGAACATCAGTTGGGCGTTTCCCGCATTGACCATCGTGGGCGTCAAATACTGGAAGATCAGGCTGACAAGGTAGGCTGGCCCGCCCACAACCAACTGGCTGAACAGGTACAATACCACCGAAAAGCCGATCACAGGCCAAAAGCGTCGCCGCATCAGTTCCCATGCCCGGCGGATTGCATTCCACCCGCTATAGCCTTCAAGGATCACGACGGGCACAGCCAGCGGAATCACGATATAACCCAATACCGAAAGCATACTGAACCCGGTCAACCACCCGATGCAGGGGATAATGGCCCAAATCAAGACCAACGCCCCAAAAAAGAAGTTTGTCACCAGCGTCCAAAGCAAGGCGGGGACTCGATCCTCGATGCGGAAATACGCTTCCATCGTCCCGATCCGCTCGCCCAAATAGGCGTCGGCGACCAGACGGGTGACGGCCGCCATCGCAATCGCCAGCAAGGCCACGCTGATAATCCCAACGACCACACTCGCCCCGATACCGGTAAAAAAGTTAGGGCCAAACAGTTCAAAGGGATTTTCTACGTTTTCCAGGTTTTCCAGCGCCGTTGGGTCGGCGGCAAGCTGAACAAAGTCTCCCAGCGTAAACAGACTGATGATCAGGCTGATGATGGTGATCGGAATCTGGACGATGGCGATGATGCCGATGAACTTAAAGAAGTTCTGACGGTATAGGCGAATGGCGCGATCCAGTAGTTCACCGATGGTTAGGGGTCGAAGGTTGGGGGAGGTTTTGGGGGATGTCATGGGGGATTCCGCTCCTTAAGTTGGAAAAAAATTTAGCTAATTATACAACACAGTTTTTAAGCGTGATAAGATTATTGTGTATATTCACCCTTGAAAGCGGTTGTCTCGAAAAAAAGCTGAGTAGTTTGTAAAAGAAGTCTTTAGAAGATTTTTATGTGTGCAAACTTACGAAAACTTACTTTACGGGATGCTGAGTCCGCCCAACCGTCCAAACATCCATAGGTTTACCCGCCGACACAAGATCAATATGAACAAGCCCTTCTTCCCTGCCCTTGCCTTTTTCGCCCTCACCTTCCTCGCACTGGCCTGTGCCAACCTCCCGGGTAACGCCACGCCGCCCAACCTCTCCGCCTCTCCCCAAGAAACCTACCGCTACGACAACCTCCCCGACGCGGACGGGGGCGACGAAACCCTCTCCGAATTCCGCGCCATCTCCCAATGGGGCAAAACCACCCTCACCTACTCCTTTTTGAACGGCACCGAAAAAATGCCCGGCGAGACCGAACGGGACCTCGTCCGGCAAGCATTTGCCCTGTGGGCCGCCCAAACCCCGCTCACCTTCACCGAAACCGCCTCCCCCGACGACGCCGATATCCTGATCGGGTGGTACTCCGGCGCACATGGGGACGGGGACGCGTTCGACGGGCCGGGCGATGTCCTTGCCCACGCCTCTTACCCCAACCCCTACACCGACCGGCAAGTGTTTTTGCACTTCGACGACGACGAACGCTGGGTCAATAGCGAAACGCAAAACGTAGACCTCCTCACCGTCGCCGCCCACGAGATCGGGCACAACCTTGGCTTCGATCATAGCAGTGACCCCGACGCGTTGATGTACCCCGCCTACACCGGCCCCCACCGCTTTCTGGGCGAAGATGATATTGCTGGGGCACAGACCGTATACGGCCTCGCCAGCGAACCCCCAACCGGGCCGGGTGTCCCCAACCCGAACGAAACCCCTCCCCCCAGCGGGGATACAGACACCGACGGGGACGGCATCTCCGATGAGGGCGAAACCTTCATCACCGGCACAGACCCCAACAACCCGGACAGCGACGCCGACGGGTTGGGCGACGGGATCGAAGTGTTCTATCGGATGAACCCCCTCGACGCGGACATGGACAAAGATGGCGTAGGCGATGGTCAGGAAGTGGTCAACGGCACAAACCCGTTTCTCCCCGATCAAAAAGCAGAAATCTCCCCGGAATTAAGCCAGGAAGTGGGCGATTTTCTCACCCGTGCCATTCAGCAACAAATCCTTGCCTACCGCAATAGCGACGCCTCCCAGGCCGCCTCAATTTTGGCAGGAGATTTGTTGGCCGGGCTGGAAAACAGCATTGCCGCGCTGAGCCAACAGGGGTTGGTGCAAATTTCAGAAATTGATTATTACAAAAGCTACATCGCCGACATTCGCCTGATCAGCAACACCCACCTGGAAGTGGACACCTGCGAAACGTGGACCACCGAAACTTATCGCCGCTCCGACGGGGCACTGGTCAGCGCCGACGGGCCAACCCTGCTCCCCCAAACGATCACGATTGAGCGCCTGCAAAGCGGGTGGTTTATCACCACGGTCGTGTTTTTAGATGCCCCCGCGTTTTGCCAGTAAAAAAAGGCTTTCCCGGAGTAACTGCTCAGGCTTAGAGAGCGTCCGAAAACTCAAGGTGCGACGCACTTCGGCAGGAATTTAGGCCACCATTCCAGGCGAAACCCGCTGAAAAGACCGTCTCAAGTGCGTCGC
>JABWBV010000384.1 GCA_013359445.1 Anaerolineales bacterium
GGACAAAGCGTATTGGAGGTGCTGCAAATGGCTTTGCAAGGCTCGCCTTTTGTGCCTCCTATCCTTCAGGCTCGGCCAACACCAGCCTGAGCAGTTACGTTAGAATTAGAATTGGGAGTCAAGAAAGAAATCATTACACTTGAACAAATAACTATTCAACATGAGTGGTTTAAGAACTTGTAAAGTTGAATCAAGTCATACAGATTGGGTAAAAGCCAATGGGCTGAAATTTGTCTTATTTTAAGTAATAGTAATAAAAACCTTCAACAATAATATGTTTACACCTCTGCTATCCGAATTATTAAATCAGTTAATTATGGGTTTTCCCGCCTTTCGTAAATTGGTTGGCCTTGTGATTGTAGTTTTCTGTTCTATAGCAGGAATTAATTTGTATCGAGAATATCAAACTGTAATTTCTTTGACAGTTCCAACAACAAGCGATTCACTTGCATCAGGTAAAGCAAATATAAAGGGATATATCTCGATGGATATTCATAATCTTTATTGCTTTGAGATCAGCAGGGAAAAAGAATTGATTTTTTCCGATAAAGAGGGTAAATTCCTGATGTTGACCACATTTTCCGGAAATATTTCCTGTGAAAAACTCAATATTAATAAACCTCTTTTTGGGACACTTTATTATTTATCTAAAGAGCAGGTTTCTTTACTTCCCAGTATTTTCCCTGATTATGAAAAATACAAGGACACGAAATTAATTTATTTTCTTAGCACAGCCTATGGTCTGGACAACACAAGATTAGGGTTAATCATGGTTGGAATATTTTTTTTCTTTGGTCTTACATTTGTATTTGGGTTTCGAAAACAGCCTCAACATGATTATTCTGAATAAGTCCTTGCATTCCGCGACCAAACTGTATTAATACACCTGTTTCGCACGGGGCAATTTTTATTAGTCTCCTCTATGGTATGACGGTTTTCGATTGTTATAATCACCCTAAACTACAAACATAATTCAAAGAGATTTCCATGCCCCCCCTCCCCCACGCCCACTACCAACCCCTCCCCCTCCGCACCATCCGCCCCGGCGGATGGCTCCACGACTTCCTCCAATGCCAGGCCACCGGCCTCTCCCCCGAAACCGAAGAAATCGCCCTGATTCCGTATGGGGCCACGATGCTGAGGATTTCGGTGTTTCCGCAAGGGTAACCTATGACCACCCAAGACATCTACAACGCCCTCAAAGTAACCAACCACCTCACCACCGCCGGACAACCCACCGAAGCCCAACTCCGCACCGCCGCCGAAGAAGGCTTTCAAGCCATCATCAACCTCGCCATGCCCACCTCCGACAACGCCCTCAAAAACGAAGGCGAAATCGTCCAATCCCTCGGCATGACCTACCACTCCATTCCCGTCAACTGGGAAAACCCCACAGAAAGTGACTTCACCACCTTTGACTCAGTCATGCAACAGCTTTCCGGGCAAAAAATCCTCCTCCACTGCGCCGCCAACTTCCGCGCCACTGCCTTCTACGGCCTCTACGCGATGAAACACCTCGGCTGGACCGCCGAGCAAGCCGACACCTTCCGCACCCCGATCTGGCAAGACAGTGAATACCCCATTTGGGAAACCTTCATTCAAGGGATGAAAAACAAAATCGGATAATCCCGTCTATGGACCTCACCCTCACCACCCCCGCCCTGCTCTTTCCCGCCATCTCACTCCTGCTCCTGGCGTTTACCAACCGATTTCTCACCCTGGCAAATCTGATCCGTGATCTCTACGCCCGGTACAAAAAAGAGCCGGACCCAAAAATCAAGGGACAGCTAAAAAACTTGCGATACCGCATTATCATCATCCGCAACATGCAAGCCTGGGGAATTGCCAGTTTTTTCGGGTGTGTTTTGTGCATGTTTGTCTTGTTTGCAGGGCAACTCGTCCTGGGACAGTGGATTTTTGGGGCGAGTTTGATTTTCCTGTTAATTGCCCTCGCCCTTTCCCTTCGCGAAATCCAGGTTTCGATAGACGCCCTCACCCTGCAAATTTCCGATCTGGACGATTTAGCGTAAACCTACCAAAAACGTAACTGCTCAGACCCTAAAGGTTTTTCTCGATGAATTCAGAAAATCATTTGCAAACGAGGCACACTTTTACGCAGTCTTCTCTTGCAAACGAAACCTTTAGGGTCTGGCCTGAGTGGGTACCCAAAAACAAGCCTTAAAAATCAAACTTCGGAAGTCTCTATTTGAAAGACTTCCGAAGTTTTTTTAAACCTATCCCGGATTTACTTTACAACCAACGGAAGATAAACGCTCGATCCTGTGTAAGGGATGTACAGGATGGACAACCCTGCCGTCGTCCCCGCGTTCATGTTCGGGATGGTGTTGAACTGCGCGGAGGTGCTGGACGTGCGCAGGCCGAACCCGTCCGGGAGTTCGTAGGGCAGGGTCGCGGTCCAATTGCCGTCTGCGTCCGCGATGGCGGTGGTGAGGAGTTCCAGTGCTTCGTTGATGCCATCGTCGTCGTCGAGAAAGATTTCGATGAAGCAGTTCGGACAGGGATTGCCCACGCCTGCCGTGCCGGAGATGTTCACCCCGTCGATTTCGGTCACTTGCGCGGGGTTGAACAACTCGAACGGGTCCGGTAACCCGGTGAAGCGCAGGATGGCGTCGTCCGCTTTGGGTTGGCCTTCCGGTTGGAGCCAGGGGGTGCTCCGGCGGATGATATTTCCGTGGATGGTGTTGTCTTTGTACAGGGCACCGTTCAAAAAGATGGCGGAATGGTAGGTTTCGGCAAACACGTTATTCAACACATCCATTTGCTCGCCGTCGGTGATGTCAATGCCCTGCCCGCAGACGCCGACCTCGGTGCCGTCGGCATCCACACCGATCTGGTTGTTTTCAAAATAACACCGGTCACAGGTGCTTTCTGCCCAAATGGCGTCCGGTTGACTGGACGCGGCGAACAAATCCAGGCGAACCCCGGCGATGATGTTGTTCACGACCACATGATCCGGGCCATCCACGAGGATGCCACTGCCGCCGTACCAGTCCACTTCGGTACAAGACAGGCTGGGGTCGGTGAGTTTGCCGGTCACTTCGCCTTCGAAGTTGGTGCCGACGTAGTTGGTGTCGAACAGGTTGCCGTCGCCCCGGATGGTGGCGGCGTTGCCGATCAGCCCGAGGAAGACGTTGGCGCGGATGGTGTTGCCCTCGGCGACGGAGGTCATGTCCAACCCGCCCGTGCCGCTCCCCTGGCTGTGATCGTCATCGTTACGCCACGCGGGGGCGGTGCCTTCGTCGTTCAAGCCGAACCAGTTGTTTTCGACGAGGCTGTTGAGACTGCTGAGGGTGAGCATCACGCTGAAGTTTTGGAAACCGAGGCCGCGGATTTCGTAGCCCTCGCCGCTGGAGATGTTGATGCCGCGTTTGAGAGTGGAGGGGCCAACGAGAAGGATCGTGGGGCCGGTGGTGCGCCCGTTCGGTTGGGTGGTGCCGTCAATGGTGATCAGGCCCCCGGTCAGGTCGCGGAAGACGTATTGGTCGGAGGGGGCGAGGATGGTCAGGTGCCAGAGATCGAGCGTGGCATCCCACCCCTCGGCGGGGTCTTCGGGGATGTTGAACTGGATCAGGGCGGGGCGGGCGGCGGGGGCCAGGGCGCGGGCCTGGACAATCGCGCGGCGCAGGGAGCAATCATCGGGGTAGGTGGCGCAGGATTCGCTCATGCTGGTGTTGAAATCCTGCCCGGTGTTGACGGTGATGATGGTGACAAAATCGTCGGGGGCGGCGAGCGCGGAATAAACGCCGGAGGCCGCGAGTAAGAGAATCCCTATCGCAATGAAAAAGGCGAGGGGGTGGCGGAAAAATTTAGGGTTCATGGGACTCCTTAGAGGGGGGAAATGAGGGAGAAGAAAAAAGAGTGGGATCGGGTTGGGACAAAAACGCGCATAAAGCCTCCACGCTGGCAAAATAGATCATCTGTCGGGTGTGGGGGTCTTCCAACGATGCGCGCCAAAGGGGATTTTCGGGCGTCCCGTGCCAGATGCGGAGGAGAAAGGCGTAGTACGTGTCCATTGAGTCCATCCTACCGAACGCCCGTCAAAAGAACGTCAAAAATAGTTGTAAGGGCGAGACGGGCGGGAATGTCGCCTCTTTTGCATAAAACGATAGCCTCCCGCCCGTCTCGCCCCGACAGGCACACGTTTCACGCGTTCTGCCCAAAGAAGCCCCACGTCTGCAGTCTCCAACCTCCTCCAAACATCCGCTAAAAGACTTCGAACGTGTGGCGCACGCATACCATCGTAAGGGCGAGACGGGCGGGAATGCGCCTCTTTTGCATAAAACGACAGCCTCCCGCCCGTCTCGCCCCGACAGGCACACGTTTCACGCGTTCTGCCAAAGAGGCCCCACTTCTGCAGTCTCCCACCTCCTCCAAACATCCGCCCACAGACTTCAAACGTGTGATCGTAAGGGCGAGACGGGCGGGAAAGTCGCCCCATTTGCATAAAACGACAGCCTCCCGCCCGTCTCGCCCCGACAGGCACACGTTCTCTCAAAGACTTCGGAAGTTTGAGCACACCTTGTTGTATAATATTTCACAATCCACCTCTCGGGGCGACCCTATGCCAACCCTTCACCTCACCCTCCTCGGCTCCTTCCACGCAACACTGGACGGCGAACCTGTCCCCTTCAGCACCGACAAAGCCCGCGCCCTGCTGGCCTACCTCGCCCTCGACGCCCACCCGCACCGGCGCGAACATCTGGCCGGTCTGCTTTGGTCGGATCAACCCGACGAAAAAGCGTTACACAGTTTACGCCAGGCCCTCTCCAGCCTGCGAAAATCGTTGGGGGACACCGACTTTTTGCGCCTCGAACGGGACAGCGTGCAATTCAACCCCTCCCACGCCCAGGTGGACGTACACACCTTCCAAACCCACTTCTCCGCCGCCCTCGCCCACTCCACCGAAAAAGCCCCCAACATCCGCCGTCTCAAACAAGCCGTCGCCTGCTACCAGGGCCATTTTCTGAACGAGTTTTACCTGAGCGGCGCGCCCCTCTTTGAAGAATGGGCCTCTCTGCAACGCGAAGCCCTCCTGCAAAACGCCCTCACCGCCCTATCCCGGCTCGGCGAATACCACGAACGCCGCGGCGAATTCCCGCAGGCCCAACAAATCGCCCATCGTCTGCTCACCCTCGCCCCGTGGGATGAAACCACCCACCGCTGGCTGATGACGCTCTACGCCAACGACGGACAATGGCCTGCCGCCCAAAACCAGTTCACGACCTGTTGCCGGTATCTGCGGGAGGAAATCGGCGTGGAACCCGCCCCCGAAACGCTGACCCTGCACGAACGCATCCGCTACGCCGCCGCGCAGAACTCCCCCCTGCCCGCGCGGGTTCCGCCCCCCGCACATAATCTCCCCCCGGCCAGCACCCCCTTCGTCGGGCGCGCCGCCGAACTCGATCAACTCGCCGCCTCCCTCGCCGCGCCCGAAACCCGCCTGCTCACCCTGCTGGGGCCGGGCGGCATCGGCAAAACCCGCCTCGCGTTGGAAAGCGCGCGCGAACACCTCGGCCTGTACCGGGATGGCGTGTTTTTCGTCCCCCTCGCGGACCTGCCCACGCCCGCCTACCTGCCCGGCGCGATTGCGGACGCCGTCGGGTTCAAGTTTTTCAGTTCAGAGCCACCCACCCAACAACTCCTCAACTATTTGCGGGCGCGCCAACTCCTGCTCATTTTGGACAACTTTGAACCCCTCCTCGCCCCCGAACATCACGGGCAAGCCGAAGACCTGCTCACCGAATGTCAAAAAGCCCCCGCGCTTCAACTGCTCGTCACCTCCCGTCAACCCCTCCATTTGCGGGCGGAAACGATTCTGGAAATCGACGGATTCCCGACGCCCGCCACCCTCACACCCGCCGACGCCAACGCCGACGTCGACGCGCTCACCTTTTTCGATCAATCCGCCCGCCGCGTCCAGCCCCGGTTCACCCTCGCCGCCGAATATGCCGACGCCGCGCGCATCTGCCAACTGCTCGAAGGCCAACCCCTCGCCCAGTGAGCCGAACCTATTGACTATCTGATTGGCTCCGGATGTGGCCGTTCCAATAATAGCCTCTTGATAGGCACTGCCTGTTTTGTAAAACAGCGCCCACAGTCGGCTCGTCCCAGATGACACACAAATATCATTCGTAGGGGTAAACGTTGGGAAAAAGACGACTCCTCCGAACACTGTCGGGCTATTCACCACTCGCTCACCAATCCCATATGGAGGAATCGACGGAGGACTGCCTGGTTCGACCAGTTTCGTGAACCAGCCATCCTTACTTTGGACAAGCCCAATCAACTGGGTAAAACTGGTGGCGCCAGTCACACCGGACACTTGCGTCGTACCACTCGGTAACCCGCAATCACCCACCCCGACCACACAAACGGTCGCGTTCGAGACATCAACGAGGTTATTTTCCATGCAATTGAGAGCGCTGACGGTTTGATTACATCCCGAATTCAGCACGGAGTCCTTCATGCCCACGAAATATTGAGTCGAGAGATCGGTTTTATCCGTCCCGCTGTAATACCGGCCACTGCCCGCAAATACCCACACGTTGGCCGCATCATCCACCGTTACCGAGGGTGCGGATGCAACCGGTCCCATCTCAGCGCTAGATGGAAGAGTATCCAACATTTCGGTGGGCACACGGGAAGCTCCCGACAAAATCCCCCACTGATTAGGATTTGTGACCGTACCAAATGGAGCCGTCGCCCCACCGGCGCCCATCGTGAGCCGATAAATCTTGCCTCGCCAAGGAAGCGAGCCATCGTGAATCACGCGACCGAAATACACCACGTCATGGCGATAGTCCAAATTCCGATCGAACGCGGTGATATCACCGATGTATGAATTCCAACTACCTACTGAGAAGGTGGTGACGAGACTGTTGGAAGTACCCGGGCCGGTCGCAAGATCGACCACGAACACCTTTGCGCTTTGGGTCACGCTCGCGTCATAACCGGTCGGACCAGATCCAGCGACCATGTACCATTTGGCATTCGTATGACTGGCCATTGCATCG
>JABWBV010000385.1 GCA_013359445.1 Anaerolineales bacterium
CCCAAAGGGGCGATCCATTACATCGCACATTTAGGGGTCGCGCCAGAATGGCAAAGTAAAGGGATCGGGGGTCGGCTGATCGAGCACTTTTTAGAAGGGGGTAAAAAGTTGGGGCGTACCACCGCCGCGTTGGATGTTTCGGTCGTTAATCCCCGCGCACAGAGATTGTATGAACGGTTGGGGTTCGTCGTCAAACATGAGCGTGTCTCCACCCTGAAAAACGAATTCGGCACCGTGCCCAATCACAGGCGGATGGAGCGAGCGCTTTGATGGATTTGCGGGCCTATCTCGGTCAAAAGCTGACCATCCACATTGACCGCCCTCTCGGCTCCCGCCACCCCTCTCACGGCTTCTTCTACCCCGTCAACTACGGCTTCCTCCCCAACACCCACGCCCCCGACGGGGAAGAAATCGATGCCTACTTGCTTGGTGTGTTTGAGCCGGTTGAAACATACACCGGGGTTTGCACCGCCATCGTTCACCGCTTGGATGACGACGATGACAAACTGGTCATCGTGCCGGAGGGGAAAAGCTACTCCGAGGAACAGATTCTTGCGTTGGTTGAATTTCAGGAACGGTTTTTCCACCCAACCATTCAACGTTAAACGGTTCGTCATGCGACACGCTAGTGTCGGAATTCGGCACTGACGTGCCGCACGACGAACCACACGACAAACACAAAAAAAAGCCCGCCAGATTTGGCGGACTTTTCATTATGCAACACGAAATACGCTGTACGAATCCTACGTCCCCTCTTCCCAGGAATTCAAATACTTCACCTGCTGTTCGGTCAGATCGTCCAACTCGACGCCCATCGCGGCCAGTTTCAGGCGAGCGATTTGTTCGTCCACTTCCTTGGGCACCCCATACACCGTTTTGCTCAATTTATCCGCATTTTTAACCATGAACTCCGCGGCAAGGGCCTGGTTCGCGAAGGACATGTCCATCACGCTGGCGGGATGGCCTTCGGCAGAAGCCAGGTTGATCAAACGTCCCTCGCCCAAAATGTGAATCTGGCGGCCATCTTTCAGGTCGTACTGTTCCACGAACGGGCGGACGAGCCGTTTTTCGACGCTCATCGCTTCCAGGGAGGGGATGTTGATTTCGACATTGAAGTGGCCGGAGTTGGACACAATCGCGCCATCTTTCATCACCTCAAAGTGGTGCTGATCAATAACGTTGATGTCGCCGGTCACGGTGCAGAACACGTCCCCGACCTGGGCGGCTTTCATCATCGGCATCACTTCAAACCCGTCCATGACCGCTTCCAACGCGCGCAGGGGGTCCACTTCGGTCACGATGACTTTGGAACCCATGCCGCGTGCCCGGCTGGCGAGGCCACGCCCGCACCAACCATACCCGGCGACGACGAAGTATTTCCCGGCGAGCAAGACGTTGGTCGCGCGGATGATGCCGTCAATGGTGGATTGTCCGGTGCCGTAGCGGTTGTCGAAGAAGTGTTTGGTTTGGGCGTCGTTCACCGCGATGACGGGGAACATCAACGCCCCGTCGGCGGCCATCGCACGCAGGCGGATGACCCCGGTCGTGGTTTCTTCGGTCCCGCCGATGACGCCGCTCAGGGCATCCTGGCGGTCCTTGTGCAGGGTGGCGACCACATCCGCGCCGTCGTCCATGGTGATATGGGGCTTGTGGTCAATCGCGGCGTGGATATGTTTGTGGTAGGTGACGTTGTCTTCGCCTTTGATGGCGTAGACGGGGATTTCGTTGTGCATCACGAGGGAGGCGGCTACGTCATCCTGGGTGGAGAGGGGGTTGGAGGCGGTCAACACCACGTCCGCGCCGCCCGCCTGGAGGGTGGTCATCAGGTTGGCGGTTTCGGCGGTGACGTGCAAACAGGCCGAAAGGCGCATCCCCGCGAGGGGGCGTTCTTTTTCAAAGCGTTCACGAATTTGGGTAAGCACGGGCATTTCCCGGTTGGCCCAGGAAATCCGGCGGCGTCCGCCCTCAGCCTGGCTGGTATCTTTAATATCGTAAGTAGTCATAAGTTTCTCCGTTTGGTTTAGGTCTTATGCAATTATTCTCCATGGGGAGGAAGTTCCGAAAAAAAGGATGGAAGGGGGGGGATGTACAGCCGCTTTTCTATCCTTTTTTTCGAGGTTTCCCTCTTCGCACATGAGTAATTACATTCTTATAAATGCCTGCCGTTCCTACAAAATTCCGTATGCATCCAAACGAAACATACGAAACAGTGATGAATGATAGGGCATGATTTTATTTTACATCCAGCAAACCGCCATCTTCAAAGTGTTCGCGGAAGCGGGTGACATATTCTTTGAAAGTGTAATAATGGCCTTGGGGGCCGTTCGCTTCCAGGCAGTAAGTCGCCGAGAGGGCGCCCAACCGCCCGCAGAAGGGCAAATCCCAGCCCCGGCTGTACCCGTATAAAAAGCCGCCGCGGAACGCGTCGCCCACCCCGGTCGGGTCAACAATTTTGGCGGTGGGGACAATGGGGATTTCCAGGGTCTCTTCACTCGTAAAAATCGCTGTGCCTTTTTCGCCCAACGTAACCACCAAAAACTGGACATGGTCCAGGATGTCTTTTTGACTCATCCCGGTTGCCTTTTGGATCAGGCTATATTCGTAATCATTCACAAACAACGCCCGCGCGCCTTCCACGCCTTTGCGTAAATCTTCCCCCTCCATACGGACGATCTGCTGGCTGGGGTCGTAAAAATACGGGATAAACAACTCCTGACATTCCTGCACACACCGACGCATGGCAAGGGGTTCGTTCGGGGAAATCACCACCAGTTCGGGGTCTTTGCCTTCAAGATCGTACAGGGAAAGCTCGGCGGCAAATGTCATCGCGCCGGGGTAAAAACTGGCGATCTGATTGTTATCGCGGTCGGTGTTGGCAAAAAAGGAAGCGGTGTTCACGCCGGGGACCACACGCACGAGCGAGGTATCAATACCGTGACTGTGTAACCACGCACGGTAGTCTTCAAAATCTTCGCCAACCGCGGCAAGCAAACGAGATTTTCCGCCCAACAAGGCCAGGTTGTATGCGATGTTTGGGGCAATGCCCCCGCGCAAACGCACCATCGATTCGACCAGAAACGAGAGGCTGATCGAGTTCAGTTTTTCCGGCAGGATGTGTTCGGCAAACCGGCCAGGAAATTTCATCAAATAATCATAGGCGATAGAGCCAGCAAGAATAATGTCCATGTTACTTAATTGCAGTTGAAAGTTGAACAGGTGTTAACCTTCAACTTTCAACCGATCACCAATCTCCTTAAACTTTCTTCAAAAGGTGGATACGCCACCCCATTTTCGGTGACAATCCCTGTCACGAGCCGCGCGGGGGTCACGTCAAACGCGGGGTTCCGTGCCCAGCCGTTTTCCCGCGCCCGCGCGGGGGCGGTGAACATCCCGCCTTTTTGCAGATCGAGCACCTCGTCCGGGGTACGTTCTTCAATCGGGATCAGGTCCCCGCTCGCGAGAGATAAATCAACGGTGGAAGTAGGCACAACCGGGTAAAAGGGCACGCCGTTATCGTGGGCGGCGAGGGCCAGCATGTAGGTGCCGATTTTGTTCGCCACATCGCCATTGGCCGCAGTCCGGTCGGAGCCGACGAAACATTTTTGTGCCTGTCCGGTGTGGAGGAAATAGCCCGCCGCGTTGTCGCTAATAATCTCGTAGGGGACGCCGTACTGTTCGAGTTCCCACGCCGTGAGTCGTGCGCCTTGTAGGCGGGGGCGCGTTTCGTCTACCAGTACGTGCACTTTTTTGCCCAGTTCGTGCGCCATGCGGATAACGCCCAACGCGGTCCCCCAATCCACCGTGGCAAGCGCGCCCGTGTTACAGTGATGGATGACCGTATCCCCATCATTGATCAGGGCCGCACCGTTGCGCGCCATCCGTTGGTTGATCTCGACATCTTCATCCGCAATCTGCTGAGCCTCGCGGAGAACGGCTTCTCGAACATCGTCTGCCCCGCCAGGGGTGAGTTGGGCCACTTCCATCACTCGCTTGAGCGCCCAGGCAAGGTTGACGGCGGTCGGGCGTGAGGCGTGCAGAACCTCCGCGGCATTTTGCAGGTCAGTGCGGAGGGTTTTTACTTCCGAAGCAGAGGACTGTTGTGCGGCAAGCGCCAGGCCAAAGCCCGCCGCCGCGCCGATGGCCGGAGCGCCGCGCACGACCATGTCGGTGATGGCATGGGCCAGGGCGTGGTAATCGGTGTAGGAGATGATTTCAAACGCACCAGGCAAGATGCGCTGGTCAATCATTTCAAGTTGGTTGGTTTGGAAATTCCACTGAACGGTTCGCATGAAAGGGATCGGGTTTTTAGGGGTCAGGGGTCAGGGCATTATTTTTATCCATGACACTGAAAAGCCTGACACAGATTGGGGCAAGAAAAAACGCCCTCTTTGGAGAGTGTCTCTCTGGAGGAGAGGGTCTCTCTGGAGAGCGTTGTCTTTTTGGAAGGCGGGCAAATTGTATCGCAGGCAGGGGAATAAATCAATAATCTGAGAACTACTTTGGGGCCAGGTGAGACGCACTTGAAACGGCTTTTAACCTGGGTTTTGCTTAATAGTGTGGCCTAAAATCCGGCCATAGTGCGTCTCACCTGGGTTTTCAGCCCCGCTTTTGGGATTTGGGACGGGAGTTTTCAGGTGTCCACAGAGGTTCTTGAGGGGTGCATGAGAAGGGAACCTACCTTGACACTGATCTTATCCCTGGGTATAGTGTTTTCCATGCCTCAACAATTTCGAATTTGGATCAGAATTTTGCTTTTTGGGGGCATGGTTTGGGGGTTGGGTGCGTGCAATACCCTGCGCCAACTCCCCTTCCTGAATACACCGACCCCCACCGTCACGTTTACGCCTTCTCCCACGGCCACGCCGCTCCCCACATCCACTCCACCGCCGACGCCCACACCACTCCCCGCGGCGCGCATCGATGCGGGGGAGGACGCGCTCTTTTTGGGGGATTGGGAAGGCGCGCGGCAGGCGTTTTTGTTGGCGTTGCAAAACCCCGCGGAACCGGAGATCGAAGCGGCGGCGATGTTTGGCCTGGCGCGGGTACAGTACACGGTCGGGGAGTTCTCGAACGTATTGGACACGTTGAGACAATTATCGGACAAATATCCTGATTACCCTCGGACTTATTTTTTATTGGGGCGGACGTATGCGGATTTACAACGATATACGGAGGCAGGTCAGGCGTTTGAGCGGTATCTGCAACTGGCTCCGGGGGTGATTGATCGGTATGCGTTGGAATGGTTGGGCGATGCCCGGTTTGCGGCAGGGGATTATTCCGGCGCGGCGGACGCGTTTTCCGGCGCGGCGGAGGCGGCTGGCATTGTACAAAATGAGGAGATGCTGATCAAATTGGGGCAGGCATACACTTTTGCAGGGGACACGACCTCCGCTTTGGCTGTTTACGATAGCATTTATCTGACCACAAACAACGATTTTTACCGCGCCCAGGTCAATTTGCTACGCGGCGAAATTTATACCCTGCTCGGTCAGCCGGAGGTAGCTTATGACCTGTACCAAGAGTCGGCGGCAAAGTATCCGTATGCCGCCTCGGCTTATTTGGGCATGATCCGGCTCGTGGATGCGGGCGTGGCGGTGAATGAGTTTGATCGGGGGTTGGTGGATTATTACGCGGGCGAGTATGGGCTGGCGATTGCGGCGTTTGACCGTTTTTTGGCTGATGAAACCATCCCGCATGATGGAGCGGCGCATTATTACAAAGGGATGGCATTGCGAGACCTGGGAGATTATACGGGGGCGATTGCCGCATGGGACGCGTTGATCACGACGCACCTCGTGGATGATCCGTTTTGGGCCTCAGCCTGGGAGGAAAAGGGGTACACCCAGTGGGCATATTTGGACGATTACGAAACGGGCATCTCAACCTTTCTTACATTGGTGGAACAGGCTCCCGACTATCCCCGCGCCGGGGAGTTTCTGTTTTTTGCCGGGCAGGTGGCCGAACGAGATGGGCAACTGACGCGGGCGGCAGAAATTTGGGAACGACTTACGGAAGAATATCCCAATGATCCCATTGGCGTGCGGGCAAGTTTTCTGGCGGGCATTGCCCACTACCGGCTAGGGGAATATTCCGGGGCGCTCCCTGCCTTTCAGCGAGCACTCAACCGGGCCACCGATCCCGCAGAAAAAGCCGCCGCCGCCCTGTGGCTGGGCAAGGCTCGCGCCGCCCTCAAACTGGAAGATGAAGCGCGGTTGGCCTGGGAAGAGGCGGCCAGTTACGACCCCACTGGCTATTACAGCGAACGAGCGCTGGAACTGTTGGACGGGCAGGCTCCGTTTGTCCCGCCCGAAATCGTGGATTATGGCATTGATTGGGAAGGGGAACGCCGCGCGGCAATAGATTGGCTCGACAGCGTGTTTCCCGTTCCCGAAGGGACGGATTTGACCGGCCTGGGTACGCTCCCCGCCGATCCCCGGTTTGTGCGGGGCACGGAACTCTGGCATTTGGGCCTGTACGAAGCGGCTCGGACCGAGTTCGAAGATTTGCGGCTGTCGTTCCGTGATGATCCGGTGCTAAATTTCCAACTGGCAAATTACCTGCTGGACCTGGGGTTGTACCGCACAGCCATTTTCTGTGCCCGACAAGTGTTAACGCTGGCCGGGATGGACGACGCGACGACAATGGGCGCGCCGCTTTGGTTTAACCACGTCCGGTTTGGGTTGTATTATCAGGATTTGATCACAGGGTTGGCCAAGGAATATGATTTGCATCCCCTTTTGCTTTGGAGTTTGGTCCGGCAGGAGAGTCTGTTTGAGGGGTTTGTGCGGTCGAGTGCGGGGGCACGCGGGCTGATGCAGATCATGCCCGCCACAGGCGAGGGGATTTATAACAATCTGGGGTGGCCCGAGGGCTACACGAGTGAGGATTTGTACCGCCCGGTGATCAACATTCCGTTTGGGGTGGATTATCTGGCCGATCAACTGGTGTACCTGGATGGGGATATTTACGCCGCGCTGGCCGGGTACAACGGGGGGCCGGGCAACGCGCGGGCGTGGCAAACGCTGGCGGGCGGC
>JABWBV010000386.1 GCA_013359445.1 Anaerolineales bacterium
CCGATGTGGATGGAGGTGGAGGGGGGGTTGGTGCCGCGACAGTATTTTTTGACCATCGGCGGCCAGCGCCAGCCCTTCGCGCCCGATGAGATCGTCCACTGCCGCGCGTACAATCCCGAAAACCCTATTTATGGCCTGGCGCACTTCGAGACGTTGCGGCGGGTGCTGGCGGAGGAAGATGAGGCGGGGGCCTACCGGGAGGGCTTTTGGCAAAACGCGGCGCGGATGACCGGCATCATCGAACGACCGGAGACGGCTCCGGCCTGGAGTCCCACCGCGCGGGAACGGTTCCTGGCGGATTTTGCACAGATGTATAGCGGACAGGATAATTCGGGGGTTACCGCGGTGTTAGAGGAGGGGATGAAGTGGAAGGAGATGAGTTTTAACGCGCAGGAGAGTGAGTATTTGGGGAGCCGGAAGCTGGCACGAGAGGAAAGTGCACGGTCGCTACACATTCCCCTGCCGATGGTGGGGATTTTGGATCATGCGACGTTTTCCAACATTCGAGAGCAGCATAAGCATTTGTATCAGGATGCTCTGGGGCCTGACCTGGTGATGATTGAGCAGGATATTGATTTGCAGTTGTTGCCGGATTTCCCGGATAGCGAGGACGTGTATGTGGAGTTCAACATCATGGATAAGCTCTCCGGGGATTTTGAGGAGCAGACAAAGAGTTTTCAGAGTGCGGTGGGGCGGCCGTTTATGACGCCGAATGAGGCGCGGGCGCGTTTGAATATGCCGCGGCTGGAGGGGGATGCGGATGCGTTGGGGACGCCGTTGAATGTGTTGGTGGGGGGGCAGGCGAGTCCGAGGGATAGCGCTCCGAAGAGCACCTCACCCCCAACCCCTCTCCCGAAGCGGAGAGGGGGGGGCAGAAAAGGGATGAGTGGGTATTCGGCGGAGTTGCGGGACAACCATCAGGAGCAATGGGTGCGTGTGCTCGCACGGCATTACCGGCGGCAGGAGGCGGCGCTCCTGAGCAACGTCAAAACATTGGCTGCCATTGCGGCAAATGGTCATACGCAAAAAGGCGATATCGGGCAGGGTATCTGGTGGGATGAGGCGCGGTGGAATGAGGAACTGGGTTTGGATTTACTGCGGCTGAATGTGTTGACGGCGCGGGAATTTGGGGAGCGGATGATCCGCATGGCCCGCACCGAATTAGAGGATTTTGACTGGGAGGCCTTCGAGGCGCGGATGATGCCGTATTTGGATGAGCACGCGCGCATCCAGGCTGAGAATATCAACGCCTATACCCAGGCCCAGTTGCAGGAAGCGCTCCTCGAAGCGGACCCCAAGCAGGCGGTCAAGGATTTATTTATTTCCGCGGTGACGGTGTGGGTCTTGCGCCAGGCGACGAGTGGGGTGACGAGTGCGCTGAATTTTGGGTTACATGAGGGGGCGACGGCCAGCGGTCTGAAAAGCAAGACGTGGCGGGTGCATTCGGGGAATCCCCGCGATGCTCATGCGGCGATGAATGGGCAGACGGTGGGGATCCGGGAGAATTTTAGTAATGGGATGCGTTGGCCGGGGGACCCTGCGGGGGGGGCGGAGGAGAACGCGAATTGTATGTGTAGCGTGGAGTTCGCGTGATTCTTAGCCACGAATTTTACGAATTTTGTTTGATGCGGAGAGTTTCACCGCGAAGAACGCGAAGGAAGCAATCATGAAACGGAAAATTTTTCGAGCACCTTTTACTCTTAAAGCCGATGGCGACGAGGGAACTTTTACGGCGGTGTTCGCGACGCTCAACGTGAAAGATCATGATGGCGATGTCACCCCGGTCGGCGCGTTTGACGAGGGTCAGGAGGTGATCATCGAGCCGTGGAATCACGGGTGGAATTTGCCCGTTGGCAAAGGGGTGATCCACGCTGATCAGGAAAAAGCCTGGGTGGAGGGGACTTTCTTCCTGGACACCGTCGGGGGCAAGGATCACTATCAGGTAGTCAAAAACATGGGGGGCCTCCAGGAGTGGAGTTATACGTTTGACGTTTTGAAAAGTTCGGAAGGAATCCATGAGGGGGATCGGGTCCGGTTTTTGGAAAAGATGGATGTAGTGGGGGTGAGTCCAGTGACGCGGGGAGCGGGGATTGAGACGCGGACGATGATGATTAAAAGTGAAAAAACACACGGGGAGAATGGAGACGACGATGTGCGCGAGGACGAAGGGGAAGAGACGCCAGTCAAGCGCCGGATCGAGGCCCTCCTGATCGAGGTTGAAACTGAAACTATCGAAATCGAGTCCCAACTCGAAACACATATTCCCTTACAGGAGGCCTGAAATGGCGATTGATATTCAAAAAACGAATGATGAAATGGTGGCGGCACTCAAGAGTGCGCGGGATATCGGCGATAAAGCTGAGCAAGAAAAGCGTGACATCACCGATGAGGAACGGAAATCCGCGCAGGATTTTTTGAAAACTGCGCGGGAGAAAAAGGAACTGCTGCTGAAGGCGAAAGCTGACCGGGAGATCAAAGACGCGATTGAAGCGCTCGAGGGGATTGATCTGGGCGGCTTTGACGAGAACAAAGGCTACAGCCGCCAGCGTCCGCAAAAAACCCTCGGCGAAGCGTTCACCGATGCCAAAGAGTGGACTGAGTGGATCAGCAAAATGGCCCCCGGCGGGCGTTTCCCGGATAGCAAAAAGGGCATCCAATCCCCCGTGCTGCAAATCGCTGACTTCGGTCTGTTTCCGCAGAAACGGCGCTACGGAGATCACGAACGGAAAGAGTTGCTGACCGGGGCTTCGGCCATTTCTGCCGGGGCCTTTGTGGAAAGCGACCGCACGGGCATCTACGAAGCTCTCGGACGCCACCCGCTCTCCGTCCGCCAACTGATTGATGTCCGAACGACCACCTCCGATACGGTCGAATTCGTCCGCCAGACCGTCCAGGTCACGCAGGCCGCCCCCGTCCCCGAAGCCAACGTCACCGATTTCACCGGTGCGACCGGTGAGATCAGCGGCGAAAAACCTGAAGCCACCACCCGCTTCGAACGCATCACCGAAACGGTCAAAACCATCGCCGTGTGGATTCCTGCCACCAAACGCGCCCTGTCCGACGCCGCACAACTGCGCGGCCTGATCGATTCGGAACTGCGCGATGACCTGGCCGAAGAAACTGAAGACCAGATTCTCAACGGCGATGATGTCACCAATTCCGAAGACCTTCCCGGCCTCAATAACACGGCCAACGTCCTGGTGCAGGCGTTTAATACCGACATCGCTATCACCGCGCGCAAAGCCATCACAAACCTGGAAGTGAATGGCAAACAGATGCCCACCGCCTGGCTGCTCAATCCCATTGACGTGGAGGCCTTCGACCTCCTCCAGGACAACGAGGGCCGTTTCTACTGGGGTGGGCCGTTGGCGATGATGCCCCAGCGCCCGATCTGGTCGGTGCCCTCCGCCAAAGGATTCTTCCAAGCCCAAGGGACGGGCTGGCTGGCCAACTGGCGCAAGGCCGTGCTGTGGGACCGGGAACAGGGATCCATCTCCGTCTCCGACTCCCATGCCGACTTCTTCATCCGCAACATGATCGCTATCTTGGCCGAACTCCGCTGTGCCTTCGGCGTGATCCGCCCCAGTGCGTTCTGCCAGGTTGATCTCCAATCCGGCAGTTAACCCACGCTCCAAAACCATGTCCCTGGCTGTCAATGTCCTTTCTCGCAACCCTAACGAAGACCGCGTGATTCCGCGCTTTTCGCGCTACCTCCGTGATGCCCTCGGCTGGACGTTGACGGCCAGGCCTACCCCTGGCGCAGACGCCTATTATCTCTCTGGCTATTTCGAACATGGCCTGATCAGGCAAACGCCAAACGCAGCCCGGAAACCCGTCGCGGCCTACTTCACCCACCTCGAGGAGCAACCGCCCAACAATGCGAAGGCGAGACTCTTCCACCAGGTGGCTGCGTCTGTAGACCTGCGGATTGTCACCTGCAAAATCTATGCCGGTCTTCTCGCCCCCTATGGGCCGACAGTCCAGATTGCCCCGCCGGTCGAGCGCGACCGTTTTGTTATACCTCCCTCACGCGGCAAAGCTGGTTCCCGTCCGCTTGTCGCGGGGTTCTCCGGTTTTACCTATACCAATGGGCGCAAGGGGGAGAAGTTAGCCAATCTTCTGGTGCGGGCACATCAGGACATCACCTGGCGTGCCGCCGGGCGCGGCTGGCCGGTCCTTACCCAAAATTACCCCTGGCACGCCCTCCCCGCGTTCTACCAATCGCTCGATATCCTCGTCTGCACGGCCACCGTCGAAGGCGTGCCTATGCCCCCGCTCGAGGCCCTGGCGTGTGGCGTCTCGGTCGTCATCCCGCGCGGTGTGGGGCTGCTGGATGAACTCGGCGAGGCCGTGGGGGTTCACCGCTATGAAAAAGGCAACCCTGAGGACCTGGCCCGCGCCTTCGATGAAGCCTGCCAGTCCCGGAAGGACGTGGAGCCGAGAGCTTTGCGCGGGCTGACCGAACCGTATACCGTTGAGGCCTGGTGTCTCGGGCACCAGGCGGCTTTTGAAAAATATTTCATATCCGGAATCACTTACCCCACCCGCGAAGAAAGTTTCACCCGTCTCTCTCCTCCCGTTTCCGCACCGCCCCCTGTGCAAATCAGCGGCACGGACGATGAAATCCTGGCGCAACTCCGGGAAAAATGGCACGAGGTAGATACCGTCCTTTCCTGGACCCGCAAAAAAATCCCTTATCTCAAACGCCAGATCGCCCCTTACCAGGGGGCGCTCCTTGCCTATTATGCACATGGGTACGACCGGCCCGGTGCGGGGGTTGGGGACAACCCGATGTTTTTGGAGATCGGGACGGCGATTGGGTATTCGGCGTGTTTGATGGCGACGGCGGCGCCCAGGGCGCGGATTACGACGTTGAATCCGAAGGATGGGGAGTTCGAGCAGGCGGTGAAGAATTTACGGATACGGTCGAATGTGAGGGTGGTGAAGGAGACGAGTCAGGCGTTCTTTAAGACCCTCACCCAGCCCCTCACCCCCGGCCCATCTCCCAGAGCGGAGAGGGGGGGATACGATTTGATTTTTGTGGATGGGGATCATGCGTACAACATGGTGTTGCATGACGCGCAATTTTTCAACTGCCTGAAACCAGGTGGTTTGATCCTGTTCCACGATTATTCTCCGGATGGGAGCGCCCGGCCGAGTGATGGGAGTTTCCGGGCGTTGAATGAGCTGGCGGAGCGCCACCGGCCGTTCGATGTCCTGGTCATTGGGACCGGGGGGGTTGGGATGGCGGGGTGGATCCGCCAGGAGGGGGAGACATGGACATGACACGTGGCATTTATGTAACGGCGTTCGGAAAACCGGCGCGAGATTGTGCAGACCGGCTGCTGACATCCATTCGAAAATTTTTGCCGGGGATGCCGGTTTGTTTTTGTGGCAGCGAACCGTTAGCAGACCTGGACCCCCACCTCGATGTGTTTGTGGTGCAACCCGACAGCGACATCGGGGCGCGGGGGGCGAAGCTGCTGGCGTATGAGTTGACGCCGCCGGAGTGGGAGGCGGTGCTGTATCTGGATGCGGATACGGAGGTCATCAGCAGTGACCTGGTGTTTTATTTTGAGTTGATCGAGGATGGGTGGGAGTTTGTGATTTGTAAGGACCCGATGCGGGAGGATGTGGCGCAGTTGCCGCGGCAGAAATACGATGCGGCGGAGCTGGTCGAACTCGAAAACAGCCTCGGGACGCTGCACATGCTGATGCTCAACGGCGGGGTCTGGGCGTTTGCGCGGACGGACGCCGTACGCCAGTTTTTTGTGGACTGGCAGTTAGAGTGGGAAAAGTTTGGGCGACGTGATCAGGGCGCGCTCCTGCGGGCGCTGGTCAAAAACCCCATGCGGATGTATGTCCTGGGAAACGAGTGGAACTATTTCCCGGCGTACTCCAGCCGCATCACCCAGGCCGCCGCATTGATGCACTACCCTGGAGCGGCCCGGCGATGGGGGGGGCAGGTGCCCGGACGGCTAGATGGGGAGATGGCGTGGGAGGCGGTGAAGAAGCATGAGGCTACTTTAACGCAAAGGAGGCCGAAAGACGGCCTTACACGCGAAGGGGCAAAGACGCGAAGGGGGGAAGCATGACGCGGGACTGTGGGATTTTGTTGCTGGGTCAGGACGATTCGATTAAGGGTCGGGCGCGGCAGGTTGGGGTGCAGGTCGAACTCGGGGCCGGGCCAGACCTGTGCTTCGAAAAAACGCTGATCGTGGCTCCAGGGACCCGGGTGCCCTGGCACTTGCTGGAGGCTGCCTGGAAGCTCCTGGACCGTTGGGACGCCGCCGTCCCGCTCTGGCAGTACACCGTCACGGCGGAGACCATCGGAAATCCGGTGGACCGCGACCGCACACGCGCGGTGATTCGCGACCTGCGCGTCCTCCTCCACGCCACAGAACTCCTGTTCATCCGCGCCAACGAGGCCGGCCGGGCACTGGCAGAGAAATGGTCAGAAGATGTTCAAGACGGAGGCGATCCACGCCTGGCGTTCCTGCGCGCGCTGTATCTCGTCAAACCCCACCTGTACGTGTTGCCTGTTTCCTGGCTCTTGCCGGAGCGGTCGACATCGCGGGGGGGGGCGCGCGGCGCAGTACCACGCCACACGCAGGCCGCCCAACGGACGTTGGGACAACTTACCCGCGTCGAAATTTCGCCCGGGCAGTTCGTCAAGTGCCACCCGGGCGACGAAAGCCGCGTCATCGATATGCTACGGAGGGGACGTGGCTAGGAGAGAAACATGACTGTTCTGAGTTCTAAGAGCTTCACCGAAATTAATTTAAAAAACCGCCGCGAAAAAGGTCCCCTCGTCAAAGTCCAGATCGCTCCGGGTCAGTTTGTCAAAATGTACCGTGCCGATGCCGTGGAAGCGGGGCATTTGCGGGCCGAAAAGGCCCGCCAACCGGCTGAGGACAAACTCCGTCCCCCGGCAGAAAGTAAAGCATCCCCCCTCGTTGAAGCGGGTGCATTCGTTGGGGGCGGGGGAACCGATGATTTGACGACCATCCCCGGCGTCGGGCTCGCCAC
>JABWBV010000387.1 GCA_013359445.1 Anaerolineales bacterium
ATTGGCACAGTGGGGTCCCATTCATCCTCTTCTTCGTTGACATACCTTGCAGGGGCTTCGGCAACTTTTCGTTCGGGGGGCGCGGGGGGTGGGGGAAGGGGGGCGACGGCTGGGGCAGTGGGTGTTTGGGTCACACGCGGGGTTCCCATTTGCGGACGCGGGAGTTGGGCGGGCAGAGGGCGGGTGGGCGCAGAGACCGGGGGAGATTCTCGGCGGGTGGGAGGGACGGGGCGGGTATCTGTGCGGGGGGATGCCACCCGGGGAGGTTGCGGGGAGGGGGTATCCAGTGCATCGAGGTAGGTAAATTCGGTACGAACGTTGTCTACGAGAATTTTGGGTTCCCCGCTTTGGGCATCTACGGTGCCTTCGATGAGGAGAACTTTTTCCGGTTCGATGATGTCGCGGAATTTTTCCCAGGTTTTTGCAAAGAGAATGAGTTCGATATTGCCTTGGAGGTCTTGCAGACTGACAAACCCCATCGATTTTCCGCTTTTGGTCGTGTAGGGGCGCATATGGCTCACGAGGCCCGCAACCCGGACTTTATCTTGATGGTTGGCTTCTTGAAGATCGGCGGAGTAGTGAGTGACGGTGCGGTTGAGAATTTCTAGATAGGGGGTTAGCGGGTGGTCAGAAACGTAGAGGCCGATGAGTTCTTTTTCCCAGGAGAGGATTTCTTTGCGGTCGGCGGCGGCGGTCTTTGGAAGGGTGATGGTCGTTGCGAGGCCGGTTGTCGCGCCAAAGAGGGACATTTGCCCTACTTCAGCGGCTTTGAAATGTCCCGAACTAATGGCGATGATGCGGTCGGCGGCTTCGAGCATGGCGGGGCGGGTGCCAAAATTATCCAGCGCCCCCACTTTGATGAGACTTTCGAGGGCACGTTTCCCAACTGAGCGCAAATCCACCCGACGAGCAAATTCGGAGAGGTCGCTAAACGCTTCCCCCTCTTTGCGGGCATTCATGATGGCATCCACTGGGCCATGTCCGACGTTTTTGACGGCCCCCAGGCCAAAACGAATGCGGGAGTTTTCGTTGGCACGGTCTTCAATGGTGAAATCCCACCCGGAGGTGTTCACATCGGGCGGGAGGACTTCAATCCCCATGCGGCGGCAATCGGCGACGTACAAGGCCACACGGTCTGTGTTCGCTTTGTACGCCGAAAGGTTGGCGGTCATAAATTCGATGGGGTAATGGGCTTTAAGGTAGGCGGTTTGAACAGCGAGGACACCATAGGCAACGGCGTGGCTGTTGTGGACAAGAATGTCGTTGGCAATGAAGTTGTGCGTGCCAGGAACTTCGAGATCGTAAGTGCGCTCTTCCCCGACATATTCGATGGAAATGATACGATCCCAGTAAATGTCATTTTGAGCGTACCGTTTGAGAGAGGGATCGTCGAAATATTCAGTGAGACGTCCCACGGTCTGACGTGTAAAGCCATTTTTATTCGGATTGTTCGCGGGATAAAATTCCCGTTGGGCAATTCCGGCCTCGGCGTTAAGCTGGGTCCAGGTCACCCCAGAGCGGGTTTTGGCGGCCCGGATGAGTGTTTTCACCCCAAGAGGCACCACATCTTTTGTGCCAAAACTAGCTTGTTCTTCTAAGATCAGGCTGGCGACCGAGACTTTGCGGGTGTGGCTGACGAAGTGGCACGCAATATGATCGTTAAACTGGCGCATATTTTCGTTGCCCGTGATGAAAACCTGATACCCAGTCCGGCCTTCTTGATACGGGAAAACAACCGTGCGAACGCGGCTGATGATGCCAAAACGAAGCAACAAATGTTGGATTTGGTGCGCCATCCGTTCCGACGAGGTGGCATAGTACAAACTACGGTCAGTCACGTTGATATGTCCATCGCCTTCCCACATACGGCTAAGGAGGAGGGCGATCTGGGCATTGGTCAATTCAAAAACCTGGGGGGGGATTTCTTTTTGGAGAGCGTTTTTCCCCCAAATATCTAATGCCTTTGCCCAGGTGACGATGCCAGGGGCAAAAGTGCGATCCACACGCCGGGCATAAACCGAGAAGGTATCTTTGTGTAATGCCGTGGTGCAGGCGGTATTTTCAAACTGAAGGGCGGCTTGTACAAAGTCAGCAACTTGTTCCTCACTCTGGCTATAAAAATAAACAGAATGGGGGTGGCACAAATTTCCTTCGGCCAGGAGATGTCCGAGGGCGATCACTTCGTGGGGAGGCCATTCAGTTCGTCCTTCTACCGGAATCTGACGAGGAACAGCTAACAAATCGCCTTCGTGTAATTCATCCAAGATCCGCCAGCCGTCGAATGTGTAAAATGGATGATTGGCAGTCGCTTTGATCGTGCGCCCAAGGGCCGTGGTCAGGCGATAGACTGGTTTGGTACCGTTATCCATGACTGCCGAAACCCGTCCAGCCGTAAGGTTGAGGGAATCAATCTCACAGGTGAGCGTTTGGGACAGTTGCGTCGGGTTGTTATATAAATCTTCAACGCGAATCAATCGTCCTGTCTCTGCGTCCAACACTTCTACATCCCCTGGCAAACATTTATTAAACCCATACCGCGCAAACTCCAACCAATCTTCAAAAATCTGATTGGCGTTTTCTTCGGGCATGACTCCCAGTTTAACCGCGCCTCCGATGAATTTTTCGCGGTGCTTCATCAGTTTGTCGGGGATTTTTTTGGCAATGGCTTTACGGAGATCGTCGGCCTCGGAGTTGGTGTACCCGGCGAGGTCCACGGCGGCGCGCATGATCTGCTCTTGGTAAACGGCGATGCCAAACGTTTCGCGGAAGATCGGTTCTAGCGAGGGGTGGCGGTATTCGACAGGTTCGACGCCGTGCATCCGTTTGATATAGGAGGGGATGAAATCTAACGGGCCGGGGCGATAGAGAGCGATCATCGCGACGACGTTATCGAGGTTGCGTGGTTTCATCTCGATGATGTAACGGCTCATTCCCGATCCCTCGACTTGGAACAGGGCGGCGGTATCCCCTTTCCCCATCAACTCAAACGATTTTGGATCATCAATCGGGATATTGTGCAAGCGGTACTGTTTGCCGTGCCGTTTTTCGATCAGTTCGCAACACTTCGCCATGACCGTGAGGGTAATGAGACCGAGAAAGTCCACTTTGAGCAAGCCCATCGACTCGACAATCGCCATTTCAAACTGGGTAACGGTTTTGATCGGCAGGTCGTCACTTTCGTTGGTGGGACGGTGCAGGGGGGCGTACTCGACAATGGGCCGGTCGGTGACGACCACCCCGGCGGCGTGCGTACCTGCGTTGCGGACCACCCCTTCCATTTGGGTGGCGGTGTCTAGTAATTCCCGCATTTGAGGTTCGTTATCGTAAATTTTTTTGAGATCAGCGACTTGGGCAAGGGCTTCGGGAATGGTGACGGGTTTGCCGGGGATGGCGGGGATGAGTTTGGCGACGCGATCCACCTCGTTGAGGGGGATGTCCATCACGCGGCCCACGTCGCGGACGGCGGCACGGGCTTTGAGGGTGCCAAAGGTGATGATTTGGGCCACTTTGTCGTGCCCGTATTTGTCGGCGCAATAGGCCATCACTTCGGCGCGACGGTCATCGGGGAAGTCGAGGTCGATGTCGGGCATGGAAATACGCCCGGGGTTGAGGAAACGCTCGAAAATGAGGCCGTGTTCGAGGGGGTCTACGGTGGTGATTTTGAGGCAGTAGGCGACGAGCGATCCGGCGGCGGAACCCCGCGCGGTGTACCAGATGCCCGTCTCGGCGGCGTGGCGGCACAAGTCCCATACGATCAAAAAGTAGGCGTCAAAGCCCATGGTGTGAATTACGCCGAGTTCGTAGTTGAGGCGGTTTTGAATAGGTTCGGAGGTGGCCGCGTCGCCGTAGCGCCAGTGCGCGCCTTCGTCGCACAGTTTGCGGAGGTAGGTTTCAGCGGTAAAGTCATCGGGGACGGGGAAGTTCGGGAGGCGATAGCCTTTGAAACCCAGATCGAGGTTACAGCGTTCGGCGATGGCGAGGGTGTTGCTGAGCGCGCCGGGAATATGCCCGAACAACGCTTCCATTTCTTGCGGGGAGCGCAGGTGGTAGGAGGCGTCGGTCATCCGCATCCGTTTGGGGTCGGAGAGGAGGCATCCGGTTTGAATGGCGAGGAGGATGTCTTGCAGGCGGTGGTCGGCCTGATCGACGTAGTGAACGTCATTGGTGGCGATGTATTGGACGTTGTACCGTTGGTTGAGTTCGATCAGCCCCTTGTTCATGCCGGGGAGTTCCGGGATGTCGTGGTCTTGGAGTTCGATGAAAAAGCGGTCTTGCCCGAAAACTTCGTAGTACCAGTCAAATTTCTTCTTGGCGAGTTCGTATTTGCCCTCTAAGATGGCCTGGGGGACTTCGGCGGCCATACACCCGGTGGTGCAGATGAGGCCTTCGGAGTGGGCGGCGAGGAAATCTTTGTCGACGCGGGGTTTGTAATAGAAGCCTTCCAGTTGGGCGACGGAGCTGATTTTGAGCAGGTTTTGGTAGCCAATTTCGTTTTCGGCGAGGAGAAGGAGGTGAAAACGGTCTTTATCGAGTTGGGGGTCGCGGTCTTGCATCCGGCGGGAGGCCATATATGCTTCGACGCCGATGATGGGTTTGATGCCCGCTTTGAGGGCGGCGTTATAGAATTCGATGGTGCCAAACATGGTGCCGTGATCAGTGAGGCCGACGGCGGGCATGCCCATTTCTTTGGCGCGTTTGACGAGTTTGTTCAGGTTGCTGTACCCGTCGAGCAGGGAATATACGGAGTGGACGTGCAGGTGGGCGAAGGACATGTGGCGTGAGGGGTGAACCGTGAAGCTTGATACGTGAAAGGTTGAAAACAGCCGAGGCTGGGTTTTGGAGAAAGGGAAGTTTTAAGGGCAGATTAACTGTCTTTTGATTATAGCATGGGGAGGTTAAGGGCAGTCTGACGGGGGGCTTAAAATTTCGGGTTTGGGGGGATTTGTAATGTTTCCCAAAGATAAGGTAGATATGGGGTAAAAAGTGGGGGAGACCCCGTATATATAGGGTTGGGAAGCGGGGGAAAAAGGGCCGCCCGGACATAGGAAACGTTTGTAAAATTTTTACATTTGGCAAAGCGCGATGGGCTATAATGCGCGATAATGAACCCAAAGGAAGAAATCCCTCAGGTTACGTTGGCGTTGGGAGGGGGCGGCGTCAAGTGTTATACACAAATCGGCGTTTTACGGGCACTGGCGCGGGAAGGGTTTCAGATACGCGGGTTGGCCGGAACCAGTGCCGGGGGGATTGTGGCGACTTTGTACGCGGCAGGGTTTTCGCCCGAGGAAATTCAACGGTTTCACGAGGGGCTAAACATCCGCCAGTTGCTCAAACGCATGCCGGGAGAAGGGCCAGGGCTGTTGGGGTTGAAGCGGGGAAGAGAGGCGTTTCGAAAATTGTTGGGGGAGCGTACTTTTGCCGATCTAAAATTTCCCCTTGTGTTAACCAGTGTGGATTTGATGACGGGTCAGGCGCACCTCTTGAACGAAGGGCCGGTGCTGGATGCGTTGATGATCGCGGTCGCCATCCCTGGTCTGTTTCCCCCAACCCCGCGCGGGGAGAAGGTTTTGCTCGATGGGGGGGCGTTGCACCCGGTCCCGGTTGCGGCGGCGCGCGCGTTGGCCCCGGCGTATCCGGTGGTGGCCGTCGCTTTGTTCCCCCCTTATGCGGAATGGGACCGCCATCCGTTTCCCAACTTGCTCCAATCCGTGCCGATTTTGCGGCACATTGCCCGGTGGCGTCTGGTGAAGGCGTTCAACATTTACGTCCGCACAATGGACATCACGCAACGGATGTTGGCCGAACTCCGGCTGGAAGTGGATCAGCCCGATGTGATCATTCGCCCACAAGTGGATCATTTAGGCTTGTTTGATCCGGTTAACATTGACGAGGTGGTAAAAGTTGGGGAGGTAGCAACCCAAGCGATTTTGGCGCAACTCCGCCAGACATCTATAAATTTTCCCCAAACTGGTCTACAATATCCAGTAACGCATTCAACATCCTCCCTTATTCGCCATGTCCCGTGACCTCCGCCAATACGCCCGCCAAACCAACGTCCGACTCCTGATCGGGCTATTCCTCTTGCTGTTTGTGGTAGGTTTGGGATTAATTTACACGTTTTACGGCCTGGGAGGCGTCGTGACCGGTTTTTTTTGCATCTTGGGCGGGTTAGCGCCACTTGGTCTCATTTGGCTTGTCCTTTGGGGAATGGAATGGTTCGTAAAAAGGAATGATCGTTAATGTTGGTTTTGTTTGAGCATGTTCGTTCAGTTCCAAAATTATTCTGGGAGGAAAGGAGGTTCACCCGACAAAATACGTAAGACATTTCCCCCAAAAAGGATGAACTTGGGTATATCCATCCCCACTACGTTCTTTTTTCACTTCCAATCGCAGAAACGTGAGTACTTACACTCAATTATCTCTAGGAGATTATGATGAAATCACAAAAATTCCCATGGCTGATGGTCGCAGGTGTGATCTTGGTCGCAATCCTCGCCATTAGCGCACTTTCCTGGCCCAAACAAACGGCAGGGGCAGATCCGGTCTTACGGTTCCCCGCCGCGCCAGCCGGGACTTCTTCGGGCAATACCACTGCTCAGGTTAACACAGAAGCCCCAATCGCCCCGGTTGTGGTTGACCTCAAAGACGTCCCCGCAGGCGTATACGATCCGGACAATAAATATGAACAATGGCTACGCGGCGAAATTGACCCGCGTGAAAATGAATTTCGCAAAGGGGAAATGATTGCCGCAGAATTAATGGCGGAAGCCTTAAAAATGCCCGCCAGCGCCAACATTCAAATCGCCACGGGCGGCCCCGGCCTCATCGCCCCCGTCCCCGTCATTTGTTTCGCCTCGATGTACTATAACGAATGTTGTGGTGGTGGCGGAAGCGTGCCCCCCGATCCAGAAATGGCGGCAGGCCCCAATCACTTGATCTCAGCGGTCAACGTCTCGTTTGAAATCTACGACAAAGCCGGCAACACCCTGGTCGCCGCGACCACCCTCGATAGCCTGTT
>JABWBV010000388.1 GCA_013359445.1 Anaerolineales bacterium
AATTTATAGCCAGATAAATGTGGCGTTAAGCGTGTTTCCGCTCAATGGCTTTTTGGGGTTCCAAAACATCTGGCATTTCAGTCAATCCCTTTTCAGGAGTATTCCCGTGTACTTTGAAGGAACCGTCAACATCAACGCCCCACGCGAAAAAGTCTTTAAATTCCTAACGGATGCCGACTTTGTCGCCCAATGCGCCCCTGGGGTCAAAGAAATGCTCGTCATTGTCCCCAACGAAAAATATCAAGCCGTTGCCGCGGTCGGCTTTGGGTCCGTCGTCGCCGAATTTCGCACCGATGTAGACTTTCTCGAAATGGTCCCCTTCGACCGGGCAAAAGTCAAAGCCCACGGCAACGCGCCGGGGAGCGCGGTAGACGCCGTGAGCGAAATGCTCCTCTCCGACGGCGAAAACGGCACCACCAACCTCAAATGGACTGCCGACATCGCCGTCGTTGGCAGTATCGCCAGCATCGCCGCCCGCCTCATGGGGCCAGTGACAAAAAAGCTCACGGGCATGTTTTTTGAGTGTGTAAAAGTTAAGATCGAAGGCTAGTCATTATCAATTGGCAATTGTCAAATCATAATTGTCAATTTCCCTGATGAAATTCTCCCCCGTCCCCCTCTCCCACGCCGCAGGAAAAATCCTTGGCCATAATATCGCTGGCCCGGATGGACACCGTCTGCTAAAAAAGGGCAAACCCCTCACAGACGAAGACCTCACCGCGCTCATCGCCCTCGGACGGGACACCGTTTACGTTGCCGAACTCGCCCCCGACGATGTGGGGGAAAACGACGCCGCCCGCCGCGTTGGGCACGCCATAGCCGGACACCACCTCCAGACCATCGGCCCCTCCGCCGGACGCCTGAACCTGCACGCCGAAACCCTGGGCATCCTCCGCATCGACGTGGACCGCCTCGCACAGCTCAATGCTTGCGAAGGGCTGACCATCGCCACCCTGTTGACCAACACCCCCGTTTACCCCAAAACCATGGTCGCGACCGTCAAAATCATCCCCTACGCCCTTCCCGAAAAGACCATCCGCCACGCCGAGATGATCGCCGCCGAAAGTGCCCCCTCTTTAATTTCGATTGACATGCTCACAGCCCACCCTGTGAGCATGATTTTTTCTGGCTCCCCCTCCCTCAAAGATAAACTTAACGCCGACTTTGCCCCCCTCCGCGCCCGGCTCGAAACCCTCGGCGCACACATTGCCCACACCACTTACATCCCCCTCGAAGATGAACAAGACGAAGGCCGCCTGGCCGAAACCCTGTGCCAACACGTGGGGGCAAGTGTCAAATTAATCGTCCTGGCTGGCGAAACCGCCATCATGGACCGAGATGACATCGTTCCCCGCGCGGTAGCACGAGCGGGCGGCATGGTCGAAGTCGTCGGCGTGCCGGTGGACCCCGGCAATTTGCTGATGTTGGGCTACCTGCACGACATCCCCATCATGGGCGCGCCTGGCTGTGCGCGCAGTAAAAAAAATAACATCGTCGATTGGGTTTTGCCCCGCTTGTTAGCCGGTGACCGGCTGGCGCGGCACGACTTTATTTCCTTAGGACATGGCGGACTGCTGGAAGACACGCACCAGCGTCCGATGCCACGCGGGAAGTTAGCGTAAGGATACAGCGTTAGAACAATTCAACGTTCGCTCCCTACGCAAACTCCAAACTCAAACTTTTTTTTACGGAGGCTTCTATGACCCAAATTTCTGTTACCGTCAACGGGGTTCAGCGTTCTAGTGACGTTGAACCTCGACTCCTGCTGGCGCATTACCTGCGGGAGACTTTGGGCTTGACGGGCACCAACATCGGCTGTGACACCAGTCAGTGCGGCGCGTGCAACGTACTACTGGATGGCAAAGTTGTGAAATCATGTACGGTGCTTGCAGTTCAAGCCGATGGTTGTAATGTGACAACCATCGAAGGCCTGGCCCAAAATGGTACCCTTCATCCCGTCCAAAATGGGTTTTGGGAAAAACACGGCTTGCAATGTGGTTTTTGCACGCCAGGCATGATCATGACCGGTGTAGGGCTGTTGCAAAACAACCCCCACCCCACAGATGAAGAAATCCGCCACGCCCTCGAAGGCAACATTTGCCGATGTACGGGCTACCAAAACATTGTTGCGGCGCTTAAAGAAGCCGCAGGTGCCTAAAAGGAGGACGCCATGACAACCAAAGCATTCGGCGCTTCCATCAAGCGCAAAGAAGACCCCCGCCTGATCACCGGCGAGGCCAAATATCTCGAAGACCTGCAAATGCCTGGGCTATTGCACGCGGCCATCCTCCGCAGTCCCTACGCTCACGCCAAAATCGAATCCATTGACATCAGCAAAGCCGCCGCGCACCCCGGCGTGGTTGGCGTCTTTACCGGCAAAGATTTCATGGATGTCAACCCGATGCCCATCGCCTGGCAGGTCACTGGTGCCCAAAACTTCGTCAACTCCCCCCGGGTGCTAGAACCCCACAAAGTCACCCACACGGGCGCGGGCGTTGCTGTCGTCGTCGCCAAAGACCGTTACACCGCAGAAGATGCCCTCCGCCTGATTGAAGTGGACTGGGAACCTCTGCCCGTCGTCGTGGACGCCAAAAAAGCCACCGAACCCGGCGCACCACAAATCCACGAAAACGCCCCCAACAACATCGTCATGGATTGGACGATTGGCAACGGCGAAGCCACCGACGCCGCCCTCGCGGGGTCCGATGTCGTCGTCAAACAAACGATCATCAACCAACGCCTGATTCCCAACCCGATGGAAACCCGTGGCTGTATGGCGCAATACAACCCCGCCATGGAAGAATACACCGTTTGGATGACCTCCCAGGCCCCCCACGTCATGCGCCTGCTCATGACCGCCTTCGTCTTTGGCATCCCCGAAACGAAAATGCGCGTCATCTCCCCGCAGGTCGGCGGAGGGTTCGGCTCCAAAATTTTCCTCTACCCCGAATACTGTTTGATGGTTGCCCTCTCCAAAAAAGTGGGGGCGCCCGTCAAATGGATGGAAACCCGCCGCGAAAACTACATTGCTACCACCCACGGGCGCGATCACATCACCGATTTTGAAGTCGGCGCGACCAAAGACGGCAAAATCACTGCCCTGAAGGTGAACACCTACGCAAACCTGGGCGGCACCCTGTCCACCATCGCCCCCGGCATCCCGACCACCCTTTATGGGCGTCTGCTCTCCGGCGCGTACAAAATCCCGCACTTTTCCTGCAACGTCAAAGGCGTGTACACCAACACCGGCATGGTTGACGCCTATCGTGGCGCGGGTCGCCCCGAAGCCACCTACCTCGTCGAACGCGCGGTGGACCTCGTTGCCGCCGAAATGGGCCTGGACCCCGCCGAAGTCCGCCGCACGAACTTCATCCAGCCCGAAGATTTCCCCTACGCCCCCGCCGACAACATCCTCGCGGGCCTCAAATATGACAGTGGCAACTATGAAGGCACGCTGAACATAGCCCTCGACATGGTGGACTACCAAAACTTCCGCAAGGAACAGGAAGAAGCCCGCAAACAGGGCCGCTACCTGGGCCTGGGGCTGTCCTCCTACATCGAAATCTGCGGGGTGGCGCCGTCCGCCTGGATCGGGTTACCCGGTCAGGGGTGGGGCGCGGGCTTGTGGGAGAGTGCCAACGTCCGGGTTCACCTGACCGGCAAGGTCGTGGTCACCACCGGGTCGCAGTCCCACGGACAGGGTCTCGAAACCACCTTCGCCCAGATTGTGGCCGATCAGTTGGGCATTTCCGTGGATGATGTGATTGTCCAGCATAGTGACACGCAGGGCACGCCGTTTGGGTATGGCACCTACGGGAGCCGCAGTACCGCCGTCGGTGGCATTGCGCTCTACAATAGCCTCCAGCGCATCAAAGAAAAAGCCCGCAAACTGGGCGCGCACCTGCTCGAAGCGGCGGAAGAAGATGTCGTGTACGATGCCGAAGCCGGTAAAGTGCATGTCAAAGGCTCGCCCGATCAAGCCAAGACCATTCAAGACATCGCCGCGCAGGCCGCCCTCTCGTACAACCTGCCGCCTGGCATGGAACCGTTCCTCGATGACACCGCGTATTACGATCCGCCCAACTGTACTTACCCGTTCGGCACGCACATCTGCGTGGTTGAAGTGGAAGCCGAGACCGGCCAGGTCAAAATCTTGCGGTACATTGCGGCAGACGACGTTGGCCCGCAAATTAACCCGATGATCGTCAACGGGCAACTGCACGGGGGTATTGTCCAGGGGGTAGGGCAGGCGTTGTGGGAAAATGGCGTGTACGACGAATACGGTCAACTGGTCTCTGGTTCGTTGATGGACTATGCCATGCCTAAAGCGCATTTCTTGCCTGAAATTGAAATGGGGCACACTGTCACCGCCTCGCCCACGAATCCGTTGGGTGTGAAAGGCGCCGGGGAAGCGGGCACGATTGGGGCCGCACCGGCTGTGGTCAACGCGGTGATGGATGCACTCGCCCCGTTCGGCGTGCGCCATCTCGACATGCCTCTCACCGCCGAAAAAGTCTGGCGGGCGATGAACAAGAGCTGATCCGGAGGTTATTATGTACTCTGCAAATTTTGATTACGTCCGGGCTGAGTCGATTGATCAAGCGGTCGAACTGCTCAGTACCCACCCCCATGCCCGTTTACTGGCCGGAGGTCATAGCCTGATCCCCGCGCTGAAGTTCCGCCTGGAGAATCCCGAATTGCTGATTGATATTGGTCGTTTGGAAGATTTGAAAGGCATCACCTCGACCACCTCGCGCGTGAACATCGGGGCGTTGACTACCCATGCCGAAATCGCCGCGTCGGACGCGCTCCCCGCGGGGTTGCGCGATGCCGCCAGTATGGTGGGCGATCCCCAGGTGCGGAACTGGGGCACGATTGGCGGGAACATTTCCCACGCGGACCCGGCTTCCGATCTGCCCACGATCTTGGTTGCGCTGGGGGCAAAGATCATGCTGACCGATATGAAAGGTTCGCGTATTGTGCCTGCGGCGAGTTTCTTCGAAGGTTTTTTTGAAACGGCGAAGAATAAAGACGAATTGGTGCTCTCGATTGAGGTTCCGAACACGGGCATTTCTGCCTACGAAAAGATGCCGAACCCGGCGTCCGGTTATTGTATGGTTGGCGCTGGGGTCATGTTGAAGGTTGAAAACGGGGTTTGCTCGTCCGCCAGTGTGGCGGTCGGCGGGCTGACTCCCGGCCCTCGGCGTTGTCCCTCGGTGGAGGCGGCGCTCGTTGGCAAAGCCCTCGACGCGGACACCCTGTCTGCCGCGGCCAAAGCGGTCGAAAACGACCTCGGTGACGATCTGCTGGGCGATATGCACGCCAGTGAGGAATACCGCAAAGCGATGGCAAGCGTGTATATGAAACGTGCGTTGATGAAAGCCGCGGCGCGCGCGTAAAATTCTCTCAAACATATCCCGATCCGTTTGGGATATGCAAACGCTTTGGGGGCATGGAATTTCCATGCCCCCAAAGGTTTTAATTCCCCTCATGCCCTCCCTCCCCCCCCTCCTCCGCCCCGCCATCCGCGCCATCGAACCCGAAAAATGGAACCTCCAACGCCGCCCGGACTTGCTGGAACTACAATTCGGCGAAAACCAGGAACCCCTCTCCGAAAACGTCCTCCGCGCCATTGCCGACTCGGGCCGCACCGCGAATTACTACTCAGGCCTGCAAGACGAATTGGTCAACACCATCGCCACTTCAAAAGGCGTGCGCCCTGATCACATCACCATCACCAACGGCACGGATGAAGCGTTTCGACTGATCAGCGGCGTGTTCATCGAACCGGGGGATGTCTGCCTGCTCTTTGTCCCCACCTACCCGGCGATCAAACCCTCCGTCAAAATGATGGGCGGAACCATTCACCCCCTCGCACTTGGCCCCGACCACCAACTTCCCTCCCTCGAAGACCTCCGCCCGCACCTCACCCCGCAGACCAAAATGATCTACCTCGCCAACCCGAACCTTCCGGTCGGCAACCTGATGGCGAACCTCGATCAAATCCGTGCCCTGTTGGAACTCCCCCTCATCGTCGTCGTGGATGAATGTTACGTGGAAATCTCGCAGTGGTCGGCCTACGAACTGGTCAACCAATACCCCAACCTCATCATCACCCGCACATTCAGCAAAACCTACGGGTTGGCGGGCCTTCGGATCGGTTATCTGCTGGCGCACGCAGAAACCACCGCCATTTTGAGCTTTGTCAAAGTCTCGATCGACTCCTTCATCCCCTCCACTTCGATGGCCGCCGCGATTGCCGCCCTCAAGGACGAAGCGCACCTCGCCCACACCCTCGCGCGGGTCGCCACAGCCAAACAGACGCTCAACGCGGGCCTCCGTGCCCTCGGCCTGACCGTGTGGGACACCCTTACCACCCACACCCTCGTGGACGTGTCCCCCGCGGGATTCACCGCCCCCGCGTTCGTGGAAAAGCTCCGGGGGAATGGCGTCCTCGTCAAAACCTGCGACGTGTACGATTGCGAAGAGCCGGGTTGGGTGTTTTTCGGCATCCCGCCGCTGGATCGGGTGGATTGGGTGTTGGGGAGGGTGAAAGATTGTATGTGATTCATATGTATGGGAAGTGTTTGGGCGGTATCAGGCGGCGGATTATCGGGGGGGGGCGGTGAGTAGGCGATTGGTGGGAGTGGGTACATAGGGCTTGATTTGCACGGGCAGTTCGGAGACGGCTTGCCCGTTTTTTTGCCTGCGAAGAAATCAGGTGTAGTAAAATTGTTTGAAGGAGATTGAGTAGATGCCTTTCATAAAGATAGAAAATCAAAACGTGCAAGCAGATAACTTGTTAGAAGAGGTAAATTGATGTTGCTTTCTTCTGGGGTCTATGCAAATACGCCGTTAAACACAACGGCTATGTCTCAAGCCCTTCTTAACATTGAGGAAAAATTACGGAGTAACCCATTACCTTGGAATGGACAATTTTCCCCTCAACTTATTGAGGCTTTGATTAAACAGTATGCTTCTTCGGATACAGTATTATTGGATCCCTTTGTGGGAAG
>JABWBV010000389.1 GCA_013359445.1 Anaerolineales bacterium
CTTGCCATCTCCGCCGAGGATGTCTCCGAAAAGAAACGCGCCCTGACGATGAGCCGGATTGCGACCGGGGATTGGGATGCCGTCATCGTCACTCATGCCGCCTTGAACAAACTGCCCGTAAAACTCGAAAGTGAAATTGCCTTCAAACGCGAACAAATTGAGGGTTTGCGCGAAGCCCTCGAAGCCGCACGGCAGGACGGGGAGAAAATCACCGTCAAAGAGTTGGAGAAGAAACTGGCGCGGGAAGAAGCCAAATTGCAGGAACAACTGGTCCTCGCGCGGGAAAAACAGGACAACACCATCACCTGGGACGAGTTGGGCGTGGATCAATTATTTGTAGACGAAGCCGACCTGTTCAAAAACCTGGAATTTGCCACACGGCGCACGCGTCTGGCCGGCGTGCAGGGGCAAGCCAGCAGTCGGGCGCAAGACTTGTTTATGAAAATTCGGGTGCTCAAAAACAAATACGGGGACGCGCAAAGTGTGGTTTTCGCCACCGGCACGCCCATCGCGAACTCGGTCAGCGAAATGTACAACATGCAGCGGTTCCTCGATTACGACAACCTCAAAGATTTGGGGTTAGCGCACTTCGACGCCTGGGCAAACCAGTTTGGGGACGTGGTGACGAGCATTGAAATGAAACCCTCGGGTGGCGGCTACCAGACGAAATCCCGTTTCGCCCAATTCAACAACGTCCCCGAACTCAAGCGGATGTTTATGCGTTTTGCCGACGTTCAGGTAGACGCGGAAGCCTTAAATCTGAAACGCCCGAAGTTGACCGAAGACGAAGAAGGCCATCGCCGCCAACACGGAGTCGCCGTGCCCGCTTCAGATGAGTTGAAAGATTACATTCAAGATTTGGTCAGTCGGGCCGAAAACCTGCAAAAGGTTGATCCGCGTGAGGACAACATGCTCAAAATTACGTCTGATGGCCGCAAAGCCGCGCTCGACATGCGGCTCATTGACCCCTACGCGGAAGACCACCCCCACAGCAAACTCAACCAGGCGGTGGAAAAAGTCTTCAACGTCTACCAACGCACCTCCGGGGTGGAAGTGCCCGGCGTTGAAGGCAAGCAAAATATGGCGCAGATGATCTTCTGCGATTTGGGGACCCCGAATAATGAAGGCTTCAACGTGTATGCCGACATAAAAAGAAAACTGGTGGCGCGCGGGGTCAAACCGGAAGAAATCGCCTTCATGCAGGACTGTAAGAAAGATGAGGATAAGTTTGCCCTCTTTCAGAAAGTCAATGAGGGCAAAGTGCGCGTCCTCATCGGCTCCACCGAAACGATGGGGGCAGGCACGAACGCTCAACGGCGATTAGCCGCCCTCCATCACCTCGACGCCCCCTGGCGACCCCGCGACGTGGAACAACGCGAAGGGCGCATTCTCCGACAAGGCAACCTCAACCCGGAAGTGGGCGTGTACCGCTACCTGACCGAGGAGTCCTTCGACGTGTACAACTGGCAACTCCTCGAACGCAAAGCGCGGTTTATCGCACAAGTGATGAATCGGGACTTAAATGAGCGCAGTGTCGAAGACATTGACGCCAAAGCTCTGACCTATGCCGAGATGAAGGCCCTCGCCACCGGCAATCCCGCGGTGATTGAGAAGGTCGCGGTAGACGCCGAACTACGCAAACTCGGCGCGCTGGAATCGGCGTACAAACAGCGCACGTTTGATCAGCGTGTGAAATTGGAAAAATTGCCGCGCGAAATCGCTGAGACACAAGAGCGCGTTCGCAAAGCGACGACCTCCCGCGCGGCGGTTCAAAGGGCGCAATTTGCCGAGGCGGAACGAGAAACCCACTTGAAAGCCGAAATCGAACAAGCCCGTACCTGGGCAAAACAAATGACGGATGAAGCCAAAGAAAAGGGGACACCCGAAGCGAAGGAGCGCGCCGAAACCGCCAAACTCGCCGCGCAAAGCAAAGCCGACCGGCTTAAACGGAACGGAGCCTTTGAAATCACGCTTCAGGGACGCCAGGTGGATGAACGCGAGACCGCCGGGGATTTGCTCGCGGCGTTGGAAAGCGACCTTATGCGAACGCCCGCGCCCAACGGAGAAACCGAAGAAGTCGGGGCGTTCATGGGGTTCCCGTTGCTCGTCCAACCCCCGAAAGTCGTTGGCGGGGAAGTGAAGTTCTTCCTGAAATTGACGGATGAGGAAGCACAATACATCCCCGCCAACCAACAGACCGGGCGCACCTTTGAGCCGGATGGGAAGAGTAATAACATTACCCGGATTAAACGTGCGCTTAACTACCCGGAAAAACGGATGGAAGAAGGCCAACAACAACTGGTCGGATTAGAAAAGGAATTTTCGGCTGTCCAGGCTTCTGCTGGAGGGGGATTTGAACATCAAACGCGGTTGGACTTTCTTCGCAGTCGGGTGAAAGAACTCGACGGGATACTCAACGCCATTGGAGGCGAGAAGCAAGTCGTCGCTGAATGAGCCACACCCCCTTAAATTGACAACAGTATATCAATATGATATACTGTAATTAGGAAAAGTATTTCTAACGAAAGGAGCCTGAAATGACTGACCTGACCCAAATTCCCAACAATCCCCTAACCACCCTCCGCCGGGACATCCGGGCACACTGGCAAAAATACCTGCCCCACATAACCGCCCGCTTCGCCGACGATGGAGAACTCGATGAACGCATTGAGCAAGCCGCCCGCCAGACCGAAGAAGCGATCCTGACACATGTCGAGAAAACCACTGGCCTGACCCCGGCGCAAGCCTTCTGGCAAGCCTGGGAAATCTACCGGGAAGAGTGGGCGTTCCTCCCTGCCGAACGCAACGAAGAGGAAGAAGCCGAACTCGACCGGGAACTCGAAGCGCGCTACGGCTGGATGCGCGAGGAACCGGAAGAGGAAGAAGATCCCAACACCCATTGGTGGGAAAAATATGACCCCGCCGAAGATGAAGAAGACGAGACGGACCATGACGATGAAGCGTAAAATGCTTTGGCTGGACGAAGAGATCGATCATACGGCGATCCAAATTATCAAGGAACGGTACGGTTGTGAATCCGAAAGTCAGGCGATGCGTCTGGCCTTGCGGGTGTTAGCGGCCAGTCCCATGCTGGAACTCCAACTGCCCGACAAGCCCCTTCATGCCCGGCCCTCGCCAAAGGACGTGCAAAATGAGTGAAATCCAATTTCAGCGTGGTCCCTACGGGGAAATTTTTCCCCCACCATTTATCTCTCATGTGACGTCCGAGGAGGCCTGGAAACGATATTACGCGTTCAACCTATCCATCGGGGTCAGACTCTCTGGCCCTCAAAGTGAGGCGGAAAAACCGATTTGGTACAACTCTGCCGCTGTGTTTTGTCACCAAATTCGTCTGCGGGAGGTGATTGGGGGCACGGCTTTAGATGAAACGCCCATCGAAGCCGCCCTCCGCGCCGAGGTTGAACAGGGTGAACTCCTCTCTATCCGTCCCATCGGTATGGAACATCGTGCGCCAAAAACCTACGCGCCGGTTATTCGCCGTCTGGACACGACCTCCTGGCAGTTTGGCCTCCCCAATCATGGCAAATCAACCATCATCGAAGCCCGGAGCGAGGAGATCATGGAAAAGGCCCAACAGCTTTACATTCAGTGGCAACAAGGCGAAAATATCGCACGCCATATTTAAATAGGCCGGATGTCGTGCGCCATATATTCGCGCCTCGCTACCTGAACCTTTTCATTTTCCAACCAAGTTCAATTAACATTGTGCTATACTTGAGTGGTCAAAAATAAGCTAGGCGGTGTTCGTTTAGCCTTCACGAATAGGGCGTGAGGCGGTTCAATCGTATTACATTGGGGCCGCGCGCCTTATCGTGCGCGGCTTTTTCATTTCCAATAGGAGATTGCCATGCCCACATATTACGAATACGAACTTGACGAAAATACCACTATTCTTATTGAAGGGCCAGAGGAGAAAAAAACAGGTGGGTTGATGCCTGTTTCCCGCGGTGGTGAGGAAGAAAGTGTGGTCCAGCGGGTGCAGAAAAGTTTTCGGGACGCGATGAAAGGAGCTAGAGAATCAGCCAAAGTGCTGTTGGAGGAAATTAACGAGCTTCAGGTTTCAGAAGCAGAAATCAAATTTGGCCTAACAGCGACAGGAGGTGGAACCTTCGTTGTCACGGCAGAGCTAAAAGCAAATTATGAAGTGACCCTCAAATGGAAACGCTCTGGCTAAACCATAGCCCAGGCGAGATGATGCCTCACCTTTTCTTTCCTTAACCATATGGCCGGAATGACCACCCTCGAATCATCCATTCTTCGTATCTTTCACATGAACGGCGACGCTGTCGGTGTTGGATTTCTGTTGGATAACCGTCACGGGCTGACGTGCGCGCATGTTGTCGCGAGTGCGCTTGGGTTGAGAACGTATCCAGAAAACCTTCCGACGGAGAAAATCATCCTGGATTTCCCGTTGGTAGCTTCTGGTGAGAAATTCACAGCGCGGGTGATGGACTGGCATCCACCCCAACCTGATGGGAAAGGTGATTTGGCACGGCTCGAAATCCTTTCCCCACTGCCCAAAGAGGCAGGGCCGGTTCCAATGGTTCAAGAGGAAAATGTTTGGAACAAGACCTTCCGCGCTTTTGGTTTTCCATCAGGGCGTGAAGCAGGCGTGTGGGCAGATGGAAAAATCAAGGGCAAGCAAGCGTTGGGATGGTTTCAAATTGAGGATACAAATGCCCTGGGGTACTTCGTCCAATCTGGGTTTAGCGGGAGTCCCGTCTGGGTGGAGGAACTTGGCGGTGTGGTGGGGATGGTTGTGGCCGCCGACAAACAGACCGAACATCGTTCCGCCTTTATGATCCCGGCAAAAGTGCTGGTAGATTTTTGGAAACCTGCGGGACAGATGATCAAGGGGTATCGGGTGATCGAAAAAATTGCCGCAGGCGGGAATGGTGAGGTTTACAAGGCATACCAACCGCAGATTGATCGAAAAGTAGCCATCAAGGTTATTCTTCCCGAATACGCCAACCAAAGTAAATTTATTTTGCGCTTTGAAGAAGAAGCCCGCGTGGTGGCACGCCTGGAACATCCTCACATCGTGCCCTTGTACGATTATTGGCGTGATCCTACGGGAGCATTCCTGGTGATGCGGTGGTTTCCAGACAGTTTAAGTAACGCGCAAAAACATCCTCTGAGTTTGGAGCAGATCATTCGGGTTTTTGAGCAAGTTGGCTCTGCTTTGACACATATCCATCAAAAAGATGTTTTTCACCGAGACTTGAAACCCGCAAACATTTTGTTGGATGAAAAAGGGAATGCCTACCTATCGGATTTTGGGATTGCGAAGGATTTCCAGGCAAATAAAAACCTGACGAAACCCGAAGAACTCGTCATGGGAACCTTAAGTTACGCCGCGCCAGAACAACTAAGAGGGGAAATTCCCACGCCTCAATCGGATATTTTTAGCCTGGGGGTGATTTTGTTTGAGTTGTTGACGGGACAAAACCCTTTGGTAAAAATTCCGTATCATGAACGCTTATTTCCCAACGAGGCATTTTCTTCTTTCTCATCTTTACGCCCGGATTTACCAGCCGAATTGGATATTATTATTCAGCATGCCACAGCATTTTCCCCGGAAGATCGGTACGCCAGTGTCCAGGCTTTCCTTTCAGACCTCTTACGGGCAGTCAAAGGGGAAGTGAGTCCAGTAGACGATTTGGAAGATGAAGAAGTCACCCTTCAAAACCCGTACAAAGGCATCGAAGCCTTCGACGAAGCAGACGCGGAGATATTCTTTGGGCGGGAGAACCTGGTTCAAAACCTTCTGGAACGGATGCGCGAAATGGGTGAATACGCCAATTTCCTGGCGGTAGTGGGACCAAGTGGGAGTGGGAAGTCTTCGGTAGTGAAGGCAGGGTTGCTCCCGGCGTTACGACAAGGCGCACTGCCGGGTTCCGAAAACTGGTTTATTGTCAAAATTACCCCCAGTCTCCACCCGCTGGAAGAACTGGAAGATGCCTTGGTGCGGATTGCCGTCACACAACCCCCCGATCTTGTCGAATGGATGAAAAAGGATGAGCGTGGTCTGGTGCGTGCCGCCCGTTCCATCATGCCAAAGGGGGGAAAACTGCTTTTGGTGGTCGATCAGTTTGAAGAAATCTTCACCCTCTCGCACAAAGACGAGGCGGAGTATTTTCTCAAAGGGATTTTTGCCGCGCTGACCGATCCCAAAAACCCCATCCGGGTGATCGCCACCCTTCGCGCAGACTTTTACGACCGCCCGCTGATGCACCCCCAATTGGGGCAACTGTTCAAGGAACGCCAGGAAACGATCACGGTGATGACCCGTGACGAATTGATTGAAGCCATCCAAAAACCTGCCGAAAGCGTAGGAGCCAAACTGGAAACCGGGCTGGTGGAACTCATTGCCAACGACATTCTCGAAGAACCAGGAGCATTGCCGTTACTTCAATTTGCCCTGACCGAATTGTTTGAACACCGGCAGGGGCGGCGACTGACCCATGAAGCTTACCAGGAAATTGGGGGTGTACGGGGAGCCTTAAGACGCCGCGCCGAAAAGGTGTTTTCTAACCTGACTCCTGTCGAACAAGTGACCGCGAAACAAATCTTTTTGCGACTGGTGACGCCAGGGGAAGGCCGCGAAGACACGCGCCGCAAAGTTCTCCGTGCCGAATTGGATACCCTGGAAAACCCTGAGACAATCCAAAAAGTGCTGGATACTTTCGATCAGGCGCGTCTCCTGTCTTTTGACCGTGACTCGAACTCACGCGAACCTACCATCGAAGTAGCACATGAAGCATTAATTCGTGAATGGCTGACTTTGCGGGAATGGTTGGATGAAAACCGCGAGGGCGTGCGCCTGCACCGCCACCTGACCGAAGCCGCCCGTGAATGGCAGGCGATGAACCAGGATTCTGGAGTTTTATATCGCGGCGCACGGTTGATTCAGATAACTGAGTATGTGGAGAAACAAGTCCCCGCTTTGAATGAACTGGAACGCGCTTTTTTGCAGGCTAGCCATGTCGAAGAG
>JABWBV010000390.1 GCA_013359445.1 Anaerolineales bacterium
CGGGCGTTGTGGTTTGGGACAGATGCCCTGGCCGCGATGCGACGGGTGCAAGAGAAAGGCGATTATTCGCAGATTACGATGGTGGGGAAATCGTTGGGGACGTTGGCCGTGGGGCATGTGGCGACGATTTTGCCGAATATTGGGGCTTTGCGAGGGTTGATGTTCACGCCTTTATTGAAGAATCCCAGTTTAGTCCAGCAGATCAAGCTGTTTAAGGGAGATTTGTTGTTGGTGGTGGGGACGGCAGATGAGTATCACGATGCAGCGGTTTTGGAAGAGATTCGGGATGCGCGGGCTATCGAGGTGCTTGAGATCGAGGAGGGGGATCACAGTCTGGAGCGTCCGGGGGATGTATTGGGTTCGTTGGATATGTTGAAACAGGTGATGGGTGGGGTCAGTGATTTTTTAAAGTTTCAAGGCTGATCTTTTAGGGAGGCAAGCATTAGGTATAGAGCGATTTATGTCATGTAACTTCAGTTTCGTAAGCTATAATGGGTATATCTCAACGAATATTGGAGTATAGAGATGCCGTCAAAAAATGACGAATATGAACCCCCAGAAAGAAATTACAACATAGTTTCTTGTTTGATAATTAGCTTAATAGGTTCAATATTCGGCGGTTTGGCCGTGAGTGGGTTAATATTTCCTGTCTGGGTTTACTTGCTTAATTTGCTTCCCCACGAAAATTTGGGCATTCCTCAGGAAATTTCGTCGATGGTTTGTGGGGGTATGTTTTGGTTCCTTGTTCTGATCGCACCGGCGATTTGGATAATTCAAAAATTGGGTCATATCGCGAGACGAAAACAAACCCGTAAAAAGCGAGAGGATTTCGACTCTTATTTCGCTGGCTTGAGGAAAAACCAACCAGATTAGCGCAAAAAAAGATAGGAAGGACGTCTGGTTCTTGTCGTGTTAGGGGTGAATTTCCCCTAATATTTTATGTTCCACATTGACCCACAATGTTCCCGCTTCCACCTTAAATTCGTACTGATCCATACCGCGGTTGGAGGGGCCTTGAAGGTAGGTGCCATCTAAATAAAACTGAATCCCCAAACAAGGCTCAATAAAAATGGCATCCTCCGCTCGCCAACTCAGCTGGCAGGCTTTTGGGTGGGGAGCTTGGGGGGCAAGAACCAGGAATTTTTCGCCTGTGTTTACGATAAAAACGGGGGTCTTTTGGCGTACAAAGTAGGGCGTGTTTTGCGGGGGGTAGTTTGAAATGGAACCAAAGTTGATCCAATTTGGGCGAGGGAGTGCAAATTGATACACAACCAACAGGCTCATCAATCCGAAACCCATCCAACCACTGAGCGAGAGTAAATTAAGGAATGTTCGACGATTCATATTTGAAAACGAGGGTTTGAGGGCCTTATTCGTAGTTTTGATATTTTGCATGTCCGTTTTGCACCATTAAATCATTTACATTGCGCCATTCGCCGGTTTCATCTTTGAACCAGATTTCCGCCAGGTAACGGCCATATTTTTCTTTGCGGTCTTTGACTGTTTGTAGGGTGATTTCTTTGTCTTGGACCAGGGCACGGAAAAAGTCGCGGGCAAGGAGGCCGTTGGGGCGTTCTTCCCCGCGTAATTCCGGGGCGTTGATCCGGTAGAGACGTAGTTTTTCGCCTTTCATCCAAATGTTCATTCCCAGGTCAATGTCGGCGGTGCAGGTATCGCCATCGTAAATGTCCGTGATTTGGGCGCGGTAGTGGTAGAGATTTTCGTTCATGGGGGGCCTCGGTAAGGGGGTGGATTGGGAAGCGGGAAATTTTTGGTTATCTTCTCTTTGCCGGGATCGTTTTTTCCTCCAACGCGACGTGGTCCAGCCAGTCCATCAGATGATCTTTGAGCCAAAGCCGGTGCCAGATGAAGGCGTGGTTGGCTTCCGGGTGGAGGTGGATTTGTTTCGGCTCCTCGGCGTAGGCGTGGAGCAAGCGGGCATGTTCGACCGGGACTTCTTCGTCGGCTTCGCTGTGTAAGATAAGGAGCGGGCGGGGAGAAAGTTTGCTCGCCTGTTTGAGGGGGGAGAGTGACTCGTCCAACGCCGCCCATTGGCGGGCCAATTCATCCGGGGGGATGTCGGTGAGCCAGGGGGTGTAAAAACGCGCGCGGTTGGGGTCGTGCAGGGGAAATTTACGCGGATCGGTCACCGCGCCGATGACGGCGACCGCCCGTGGACGGGGGTCCGTTGCCCCAGCCAGGATCGCCGCCCAGCCGCCCAGCCCGTGCCCGATCAGGACGAGTTTGCGCGCGTCCACCACCGGATATTTGCCGTTCGTCAGTTCATCCATCGCCGCGTGGACATCGTCGGGCATGGTGGGCACATGAAAACTTCCGTGACTGCCCCAACAGCCGCGGTAGTGAAAGATCAGGGCGTTCCAGCCCCGGTCGCGCAGGGTGTAGGCGAGACCGTAGTTTTTTTCGAGGCCGGGAATACCGTGTAATATGAGGGCGGCGGGTTTGGGGGCGTCGCCGCGGGCCATAAAAAGGGTGCCGAGGAGCCGGTGTCCGCCGCTTTGAAAGGTGAGGCCAGTTTGTCCGTTATGGGGCATGGGGAAACCTCGTAGGGTTGAATTGCGTATGGAATGTTGAAGAGTATAATCGAGGTTGATATGAACGTGATTAACATTTTTCTCGGATTTGCCGTCCTTTTAACCGGGCGTAAACTATTTTGGCTGTTTATTGCCGCGCTGGGATTTTTGGCGGGAGCCAGTTTAGGCCCGCGTTTTATTGAGGCCGATCCAGCCTGGTTGATCTGGGTGTTTTCGCTCGGGTTGGGCTTTGTGGGCGCGTTGCTGGCGGTCTTTTTGAAACGGCTCGCGGTGTCACTTGCCGGGTTTGTGGGGGGATGGTATTTGATGATGACCCTCGCGACCACGTTTGATTGGCAGTTGGGTAACACCGCCTGGGTGTTGTACCTGATTGGAGGGCTAATCGTGAGCGGAGTGGTCAGCGGACTATACGATTGGGCGCTGATCTTTTTGTCCTCCATCGTTGGTGCGCTGGCGATTGTCCAGGGTTTGGACCTCAGCCTGTCCCCGGTGCTGGTTTCGTTGCTCTTGCTTGCCTTGATCGTGGCGGGTGTGTCCGCACAAAACCGCGCGTGGCGCGCAGAACACCCCGCCCGTCCCGACCCGGAAAAACCGAAAACGCCTCCCCCTCCCAAAAAGAAAACCGCATAAAGCACTTTAAGCCCCGGCAGGGGCTTTTTTTTTATGAGCATCCGTGGGGTTTCCACCCTTTCTAAGAATCCCCATAGAGTCTCCTCATTTCCTCCGCTCCCGCTTTCCCCTTCAAAAACTCTCTGAGTATAATTTTCGCATGTCCGCCAAAAAACTCCCCCGCCTCTACCGCGCCCGCCTCCGCCTGGGTGACACCCTTCGCAATAGCCGCCTTCGTTTAGGCAACGCCCTCAAACGCCGTTTCCGCAAAAAACTCCCCTACCTAGTCTTTGACCTCGCGGGCGACCTCCCCGAATACGCTCCCCCGCCCCCCCGCTGGCAACGCTACCTGCCCATGCTCGGCCTCCCCACGGCCTCCCACCCTCTCAGCCTCGCCGACCTCCGCAATGCCTTCGACCGCATCGCCGCCGATCCCCGCGTCCCTGGCGTCGTCCTGCGCGTGGATCACCTCCAGGTTCGCTGGGCCACCGCCCAAAGCCTGCGCGGCCTCCTCACGACCCTCCGCGCCGCCGGAAAACGCGTCCTCATCCACTCCGCCACCGACTTCGATCCGCTCACCTACTTCGTCGCCACCGCCGCCGACGAAATCTACCTCGCGCCCCCCGCCACCTGGCAAGTCCTCGGCCTCCGCAACGAAGCCCTCTTTCTCAAAGACGCCCTCGAAATCTGGGGCCTTCAAGCCGAAGTCATCGCCATCACCCCCTACAAAACTGCCGGAAACATGTTCTCCCGCGCCAGCATGTCCCCCGAACAGCGCGAAATGCTCACCTGGCTCCTCGACGGGTTTTACCACGCCCTCCTCACCGCCCTTGCCGAACGACGCCACCTCACGCTCGAACAAGCCCAAACCCTGATCGACCACGCCCCCCTCACTGCCGAAGAAGCCCTCACCGCCGGATTGCTTGACGCGGTGATCTATTTGGATGAACTCCCCGCGCGTTTATCCCCTCCCCCAACGGAAACCCCACAGGATCGCGCTCCCGCGCCTCCCCCCGATTTGACCGACCTCCTGCTCCCCTACGAAGAAGCCCAACGCACCCTCCTCGCCCCCCTCCGTCGCCGCTCCGGGCAGATGATCGCCCTCCTCTCAGTCGAAGGCACCATTGTCCCAGGCAGTAGCCGTGACCTTCCCGCGCCAATCCCCATCCCCCTCGTGGGCGATACCCAAGCCGGTTCCGAAACCCTCGCCCGTGCCCTCCGTCAGATCGAAGACGACCCCCGCATCGCCGCCCTCATCCTCCACATAGACTCCCCCGGCGGCTCCGCCCTCGCCTCCGACCTGATCTGGCGGGAAATCGAACGGGTACGCCGCAAAAAACCCGTTGTCGCCTACATGGGCAACACCGCCGCGTCCGGGGGCTACTACATCGCCGCCCCCGCCGATTGGATCGTGGCCCAACCCCTCACCGTCACTGGTTCGATTGGCGTCATATTTCTAAAACTGCTCACGACAGGTTTATTTTCCCTCTTCTCCGTAAATCGCGAAAGCATTCAACGCGGTGCCCGCGCGGGCCTATTTTCCGACAGCCTTCCCCTCGACGAAGAACGCCGCGCGGTGGTCGAAAAAACCGTGCTGGATACCTACACCCTCTTCAAAACCCGGGTCCTCGCCGGACGCAAAGCCCTCACCCCCGAAACGCTCGAACCTGTCGCGGGCGGGCGCGTCTGGCTCGGACAACAAGCCCTCGCGCACGGTCTGGTAGACGAACTGGGCGATCTGATGCGGGCAGTGGACAAAGCGAAAACCCTGGCCCACCTCCCCCAAGATCGCTGGACCCCCGTCGTGTGGGTCACCGGCGAAAAAGATGGTCCCTCCCTCCCCGCCCCGTTTCCCACGGCCTCCCCGGCGGAATGGGCGAAACACATTGGTAACCTGACACATGAAAAAATTTGGTTAATTTCCCCGTTTGAAGTCAAGTTTCGATAAACCATGTGAAAAAGCACCAGGCCGTCGCATACACGACGGCCTGGTGCTTTTATTTTAGGAAATTAACTTGCTTTCCGCTCTGGCAAACTCCAAATCCCGCCCAACGCAAGCACAGCCAAAATCGAACTCCACAGGAAAGCGGTGTGCAAACCATACCGATCCCCAATCGCCCCGATGATGACGGTCGTGGCACTACGTACGAGAAAAACGATGGCCATATAGGTTCCGTTGGCGACCGCCCGATGATGGGGAAACTGATCCTGGACAATTGCGAGTAACACAGGTTGGGACGAGAGCACGGTAATCCCCAACCCGATCAGCAAAGGGATAACCGCCCACCCACTCGTGTTGATGAAGAGAAACATCAGCACCGCCGAAATTAAAAACCCAATCCATAATACAGGCTTGCGCCCAAACCGATCACTGACCGTGCCGCTAAACAATGCCCCGCCTACCCCGGCAAATTCGTAAATCGACAGCGACGCCCCCGCCAACCACAAACTCACCCCCTGCCCACTCATAAACGTCGGCAAAAACGTCCCCAAACTGACCGCGAGAAAATCTCGGGAGATGGTGATGAAAAACAACCCGAGAAATAAGCGCCAGGCCGTGGGTAGCAACGTCCGAAAGCCCACCGTTTTTTGCGTCCGCGCGGGGGTTTCCCGAAACCGAACGAATAACACCGCGGTCACCAGCCACCCTAAAATCGCCAACCGATAAATCCCCTCCAACCCCCACATGGTCACGCCCCAAACCGCCAACAGCGGCCCGACCGTGCGCCCCAACTCTCCGGAGGCCATAAAAATGCTCATTCCCCGCCCCAACTTTCCCCCTGCCACCCGGGCGATGAGGGCAGGCGCAGGCGCGTGAAACGCGGCGGTGCTGAACCCGGACAACAATAACAGCACGGCTAACCCCATATAAGAATTCGCCAACCCCATCACACTCATCAATGTTCCGGTGATGCCCGGTGCGAAAATGATGAAGTAGCGTACACTGACTTTATCGGCCATGTAACCGATAAAGGGGGTGAGGAGCGAGGGCAACTGCATGATCCCGGAGAGGGACCCCGCCAGCGTGAGGGATAGCGAGAGTTTTTCGATCAAGAGTGGAAGCAGAGGGGCAACAAAAGCGGAGAAGCTATCGTGAACGAAGTGTCCGCCTGCGATGGTCATCACTTGTCCGGTTTGGAAGGTGTCGTCTTGTGTTTGAGGGAGGGGTTGGGTGAGGGTGGTCATGAATAAGTGGTAGGTTTGTTGGTTGGGGAGGTTGTATGGTAGGGGGGACTATTTATTTTCATCCACGCCCAACAACTCCACATCCACTCCATTCTCTGTAAATGTATTCTCGCGGAGGGTGTGGTTGCGTGGGGGTGGACAGGGGCCGTGAGGGGTGTACGCGCGGAGGCCGTGATCTTGATCGGCGGCGATGCGGATGGCTTTGCGATTTCCGGTGAAGGTGTTATGTTCGATCAGCCAGTCCCGGCTTGTGTCGTTTTCGGGGACGGCGGTGTCAAATTCGGGGATGCGTTTGGACCAGAGCAGGATGCCATGGCCGTTGTCCTTGAAGTCGTTGCCGCGCACTTGCATCCCGATGCCGTTTTCGACGGCGATGCCAGCCTGCCGGTTGCGTCCGATGCGGTTGTTTTCGAGTAGGTTGTCGCGGGAAAAACCGAGCCAGAAGCCGTAGTTGCAGTTGTCGGCGTAGTTGTTGCGGTAGATGTTGCCCCGGCTAAAGGTGGCCTCGAAGGCGATGTTGGGACTCCATGAGGCGTCGTTTTCTTCAAACAGGTTGTCATTGCAGGGGGTGGGTTCGAGCTTGCTGGTCAACCCGGCGAGGAAAAAGCCATCTCCGCCCAAACGGGCAAAGTTGCGGCGGAAAG
>JABWBV010000391.1 GCA_013359445.1 Anaerolineales bacterium
GAAGACACGGCTCGGCCGTGGAAACGGCTATGGGCTGCGTATGCCTCCTTCTTCTTGCTCTCCGTCCCGATCCTCGGAGCCGGCACGCTGCCGGAACGTGGCGCGCCCCTCGGCGATGCACTGAACGCACCGGGCCGTTGGCTTACAACGCCTTTCCAGCACACAGCGGAGGCGTTGGGCATCAACGTGCGGCGGATTTTTACGCAGGTGTTTGCGTTGGGGGTGGGGCTGGCGGCGTTGGGTGGGGTGATTGCCGGGCCTTCGATGGGGTTGTCGCTGGCGATGGGGGAGAGTTTGCTGATCAACGCGTTGATTGCGTTGGCGATTGGCGGGTTGACGAGTTTCCCCGGCGCGGCCGCGGGGTCATTGATGGTGGGGATCATCCAGCAGTTTATGATCAAGTACGGGCAGTTAGGGATCAGCATCCCTGGTCTGGCCGAGCCGTTTAAGCCGACGCCGCCATTGGTTCCGGCCTCGACGGTGTTGTTGATGGTGATCGTGTTGTTGGTGCTACCGCACGGGTTGTTTGGGAAGAAAGAGTAAGGAATTTTTTGGTCTCATTTTTTAACGCAAAGTCGCGAAGATGCAAAGTCGCAAAGGCATCATATTAAACGATACTCAGAGTATGAATATGCAAAATAGTGTTATGCAAACTAAAAAATCCAGATTTCAGGCCAATCTGCCGTTGATTGGAGTCATTCTTGTGCTGGCAGTGTTTCCATTTTTGGTGGCGCTGTTCGACGGGCAGTCGGTGGCGGATGTATTTGCCAGTGAGGCGGGGAATGCGAAGTTTATTCAGGGATTGCTGATCGAGATTTTTATTCTGGCGGTGTATGCGATCAGTTTTGACCTGTTGATGGGCATCACGGGCTTGTTGTCGTTTGGGCACGCGATGTTTTTTGGGGTGGGGGCGTACCTGACCGGGATCATGCTCAAAAGTTTCGGGTGGGATTTGCTCCCGACGTTGGGGTTAGTGGTCGTCGCGGGGGTGGTGCAGGCGTTGTTCTTCAGTGTGGTGCTACCCCGCGTACAGGGGTTGACGTTTTCGCTGGTTACGTTGGGGATGGCGGTGGTGTTCCACATTGTGATCCGCTCGCGGGAGTTGGGCGATTATACGGGCGCGGATGTCGGCTTGCAGGGGGTGGTGTCACCCGCGTACATCAATGCGTCGAATGAGCGGTTTACGTTTTATCTCGTTGCGCTGATTTTTATGTTCCTGGTTTATTTGTTTTACAAACGCTTTGTCGATTCCCCGACCGGGCGGGTGTGTATTGCCATTCGTGAAAACGAGGCCCGCGCGAAGATGCTCGGTTACAACACGTTTTATTTTAAGGTGGTGGCCTTGACCATTTCATCTATCACCGCCGCGTTGGCGGGGACTCTCCACGCGTTGTTCCAGCCCATCGTTAGCCCGGATGTGGCAAGTTTGGGCTTTACGATTTCGGCGTTGTTGATGGTGTTGTTCGGCGGGGTGGGCACGTTGAGCGGGGCGCTGATCGGGGCGGGGATTTTTAAACTGCTGTCGTATGGCCTGGATAAGTATTTTGGCGAAAATGCGACGGTGGTGATCGGGTTGGTGTATATTGCGATTGTGCTGTTTCTGCCGTTTGGGGTGGTGGGGACGTGGAATTTGAGGCGGGCGGAGCGGTGGAAACCGAAGGCATAAAAAAAAAGGCGTGATGGACATCACGCCTTTTTTTTTTATGCCTTGTAATGCACTTCCGATTGCTCCCTTAACCGCGCCGCCGCCTGTTCAGGCGTCAAATCGCGTTGCGCCTCCGCCATCATCTCGTACCCGACCATAAACTTTTTCACCGTCGCCGAACGGAGTAGGGGGGGGTAAAAATGGGCGTGCAGTTGCCAGGGTTCGTGGTCTTCGTCCGTAAACGGCGCCCCGTGCCAGCCCATCGAGTAAGGGAATGTCGTTTCAAACAGGTTATCGTACCGGGTCAGCAGGCGTTTGAGGATGTCCGCCAGCGCGTCCCGTTGAACATCACCCAAATCCGGCAAGCGTTGGACATGTGCCCGCGGGGTCAGCAGAATCTCGAACGGCCACACCGCCCAATATGGAACCAGCGCCACCCAGTGATCGTTGGTGACCACCAACCGTTCTTCCTGTTGCAATTCCAAATCCAAATAATCCATCAACAACGGACGCCCGTGTTCGGCCAAATACGCGCGCTGATGATCGTCTTCCTTGCGCGGTTCGTTGGGCAGGTCCGTCATCGTCCAGATTTGCCCGTGCGGATGCGGGTTGGAACAGCCCATGATCGCCCCCTTATTCTCAAACACCTGCACCCACCGGTAAATCTCCCCCAGTTCCGCGGTTTGCGTGGCCCAAACATCCACCACCCCGCGAATCTCCGCGACCTCCATCTCCGGCAGGGTCACATCGTGGCGCGGAGAAAAACAGATCACCCGACTGGTTCCGGCGACGCTTTGCGCTTGCAGGAGCGCGTGGGGTTGGAACGTGATCGGCGTATCGGGCAACATGGCGGCGAAATCGTTGTCAAATACAAACGTGCTGGTGAAATCCGGGTTACGCACGCCCCCCGCGCGTTCGTTGCGCGGGCAGAGATAGCACTTCGGATCGTAAGCCGGGCGGTTGTCCGGGGGCAGTTTTTCGACCTGTCCGAGCCAGGGACGTTTGGTGCGGTGCGGGGAAACGAGAACCCATTCCCCGGTGAGCGGGTTGAAACGGCGGTGAGGGTGTTCGGTGGGATTAAACATAGAATGGAATTATACCCGTTTCAAATGCAACGTCCGACTATACCCCACCGGCCCAATCGTTTCCAGCGGCAGGCCGAGCGTCATCAACTCGTACCCAGTCGCCCGGTAAATTTCCTTCTCATCCCGATCTAAAATGGCGTAAGTGGCGGCAGACCTCAGCCCCTTGAGCAACGCCGCAGGGCGCGCCACCCCAATCAAATACTCCCGCACCACCACCGAAAAAACCGCCTCGCTCCCATCCGGCAGAACATATTCCACCACCGACGCGCCAAACTCTTCCAACCGCTCCAGCCGATACTGCACCCCATCCTGCACGACAGGCCGAATCCGTTTATAAAAGGCGATGTAACGGGCATACTCCGCCAACTCCGCCTCACTCAACTGATTCAAACTCGACCCAATTCCGAGGACGCCCCGCATCGCCACATCGAACCGCAGACCAAGCGAAAGCACCCGCCCGGTTTGGTGATTGTGCTCGTGCGTCACCCACGCCTCCATCGTCCGCGCGGGATACGCCAGGCTGTACCCCTCCTGAATCCGAATTCGGTCCAGCGCGTCCGTGTTATCGCTGACCCATACCTGATCGGTACGCCCCAAAATCCCCACATCCACGCGCCCCCCCCCACCCGAACAACTTTGAATATCCAACCCCGGATGTTTCGCCCGTAACCGATCCATCAGGCTGTACACCCCCGCCACATGCCGACGCCAGATCGCCTGCCCGGCCACGGACCCCGGCTCGGTCGCAAGACGGTTCATATCCCATTTGAAAAACGAAATCGCATATCGCCCGACGAGCGTATCCAGCAAATTGAAGATGTATTCGACGACTTCTTCCCGCCCAAAATCCAAAATCAACTGATTCCGAGACTCAGTGCGCGGCCTACCGGGGAAATGCAACACCCACTCCGGGTGGGCGCGGTACAAATCCGAATCGGGGTTGACCATCTCCGGCTCCACCCACAACCCAAACTTCATCCCCAGCCGATGCACCTCCGCCACAAGCGCTTCCAACCCTTCGGGGAACGCATCCGCGCGCACGAACCAGTCCCCCAACCCGGCGTGATCGCTCCGCCGCGCCCCGAACCACCCGTCGTCCACGCAGAACAATTCCACCCCCATCGCGGCGGCTTTCCGCGAGAGTTCCGCCTGCCCGGCATAACTGAGATCGAAATACGACGCTTCCCACCCGTTGTACAGCACTGGGCGGAATCGCGAGTCCCGCACCGGACGCGGCAACACCCGCTCGCGCGTGAACGCGTGGAACCGTCGGCTCGCCCCGCCCCACCCGTCCGGGCAAACGCCGGTGACGAACGCGGGAGTCGTGTGCCGTTCCCCTGGCGCGAGGGCCAGCTGATCGTCTGAGGGGTTGTACCCCGCGTGGACGCGCATGTGCAAGGTTGGGAGTTGTTCAAAGGCCATTTGCCAGCTTCCGCTGTACGCCAACGCGCCAAAATACACCGTGCCCGTTTCCTCCCACGCATGGCCGGGGCGGTTGAGCATGAAGAAGGGGTTGGTGTTGTGGCTGGTTTGCAAACTGCGACTTTCGAGGACGCGGGTGCCGATCCCCAACCGTTCCCGATGGGGGGTGAATTCCCGCGCCCACGTGCCGGTCACATGCGTGAGTTCGGTGGTGCCATTGGGGAGGTGGAGCGAGGAAAAATAACAGACATCAAGCGTGACGGTTTCAGCCCCGGCGTTTTCCAACTCCAGCCAGCGTTCGATAATGTCGTGTTCGGGGGTGAGGCGGTAACAAAGGGTGACGAAAATCGCCTGCACAGGGTCTTTCAGCCGGACGCGGAGGGTTTCGCGCGGGGTGGTGTTTTCGACGGGGATTCCATGTGTGGGGGCGAGGCCCGGTTGCGCGTCCGTAACGATCACGTGGCTGAGGTAGCGCAGACGCAGATCGCGTACGGGCAGGTGCGCGGATTCCCCCGCCGCGAGGGGTTGGGGCAGGGTGGGGAAACTGGCTTTGAGCGTGGCCTGGAACGCGGTCACATCGCCGAAGGTCAAAATTTCGTCGGGGCGATACTGGGTGATGAAACTCCACGGGGGATCGAAGGGGAGATGGGGCGAAAGGCCGCTCACCACATCGTCGGAGGCGGCGTCACGCGGGCGGATGCCCCACCCGGTGTGGAGGAGGCGATCTTGTTCGTCTATCTGAAAGGCGTAGTAGCTATTTTGAAGGTGAAGGTTGAACGTGCGGGTAGTGGGGTTGAAGGAGATCATTTTGGGAGGGGCGGGTTAGCGGGTGATGGTGAGAAGTGATCCGGCGGTGGGGGCCTCCACGGTGGAGACACTGCCGTCGGGCCAGAGGATGTCAAGGGAAAGTAGTTCGGTGTTGGCAGGGAAACCAAAATGGACGCGGGTGGGGTCGCCGGAGAGATAGCCGCTACTGGCACGGACATCGCGGGTGTAGGTGCCGGTGGACGTGTGTAAAATAACGTGTGCGCCAATGGCAAAGGGGTTCAAACTGCCTGTCCAGCGTAAGTCTACCTCAAGGCTCATGCCGCTACAGAGCTGGTTTTCCAATAATTGCGCCTGGGAGCGTAAATTGTTGACGACGATGTCCAGATCACCGTCGTTATCGAGGTCAGCCATGCTCATGCCACGGCCACTCTCGGTGGCGCCTAGATTCCATTCGGGGGCGGGGGCAAAAAAACTGTTGCCTGTGTTGCGGTAGGCCTGGTTTTCTTCGACCAGTTCGTCGCCGGGTAAATAATGGAACATTTCGACATCGATCATGCCGTTGACCACGTACAGGTCGAGCAAACCATCCTGATCCAAATCGCCAAACTTGCCCGACCACGCCCATCCGGACGCGGCCACGCCACTAACCCCGGCCACGTTTTGGTAGGAGCCATCGGCGTTTTGTATCTGTAACACGTTTTGGGGGACCTGGGGATCGTCTTCGGGCTGGTGGTCAGCCATCTCCATCTCGCCTTCCATCTCCCCGGCCATCATCATTTCCATCATCGGCATCCAGGGGGCCATGCCGGTAGGGCTGGTGTCGTAGGGGGCCATATCCGTGGCGAAGAGTTCAAAGGTTCCGTCGTTGTTGATGTCGCCCCAGTCGAAATTCATCGTGTGTTGGGAGGTGGTGGCGAAGGGAGTGGCTGGTAGCCATGCACCGTCGGTTTGCACCCAAGCCATGTCGCGGATGTTAAAATCGTTGCCGACCAAAATATCGGGTTGGCGATCCTGGTTGACATCCATCAACGCGATGACCAATGCCTGAGAGGTTTCGGACAAGCGGGTGGGGGTAAACGTGTCGTCGAGTTGCTCGTAAAGGTACACGCCCGCGCCATCGCTAAATAAAAAGTCGTTGGTGAGCGTCAGATTGAGTTCGGCGTCGTAGGAGCCGGTGACGAGATCGAGCGTCCCATCCCCGTTCAAATCGCCCCACGCCATCGAATGTGCCCACTCCCGCACGCCGGGGAGGGGAATGCGCTCGAAAACCGCGCTCCTGTTCGAGCCGGTGTTTTTCCAGTATGTGAGCGAGCTGACGATGTGGGTAAAGACGATGTCTATTCGCCCATCGCCCGTCACGTCCACGAGATTGACCGCGCGGGTGTTGAGATCGGGCAAGATTTCTTTTTCAAAGGTCAACCCGCCCCGATTCCAGAAAATCGTCGCCGGGCCGTTGAGGTTGGCAAACACCAAATCCAGCAGGCCATCCTGATCCAGATCATTGATCGCAACCCCCGCGCCGTTCGTTTCAAACATCCGCACCGCTTGCCCGTGAACTTCGGTGAAGTGATCGAGCCGGTGGGGGACAAACCCGGACGTACACGTTTTTTGGGGGGAGAGCGGGGTTTGGGCAACAGTGATGGGAAGGTTTACCGCCGTCCCCGTTTGATTTTCCGCCCCGATCACTAATAATGGCAGGTACAACTGACGCCCCGCGGGGGTGGGGACCCCGGTCGGTGCGCCCGTTTGATAGGTTTCGCCCCCCTGTTTGAGGGCGGGGGTCTGTTGGCACGCAATCAGCGCAAGGGTGAAAAAGATGATCCAGGAGGAAACGATGTGTTTTTTCATATAAAAAAGAATGAGCATCGAGCCAATGTGGAGAAAGAAAACGCACTGACTCGATGCTCACTTCAGGAGGAAGAAAACGAGATGCTCGAAATCCCGTCTTTTCTAAGGAAAGGCCTTATTTATTTACTGATGTTACGCAAGGTGCGACGCACTTCCGAGTAATTTTTATTCCGGCTCCGAAGTCTTAATCCTGGCTTTTCTCTAGGGTCAAGTGCGTGTCGCATTGACTTGTTCGTTCGCGTCTTTGAGGACGGTGAAAGGATCTGCTTCGCCAAGCATAATGCTGTCCATGATCGGGGTCATGATGTTGCCGATTTCTGCACCGTTGTCGGTGATCGGGAAGAGGAAGGTGGCATTGGGATCGAGGGCGAGGATCGTGAAGGCGCTGACATCCACGCCGGCGGCTTCGCGGGTGGCCAGGTTGCGTTCGACGCCAGATTGTTGGGCGGGGAAGACGACGCCACTGTCACCGATGATGTTGGCGCAATCGGGGGAGGCGGCGAATTTGACCCATTCCCAGGATTCTTCGGGGTGTTGGGTGCCAATGTAGATCGAGTCGGCGAGACCGTTGAACATACTCTTGCGGCCTTCGGGACCAATGGGGAGCAGGCCAAACCCAACCGGGAAGGTGGAGTTTTCCAGGTATCCGCCGACCATCCAGGATCCCTGGGTGGTCAGGGCGCCGTTGCCCGCAAAGAAGAAGCCATCCGCGCCGACGCCGGTCATTGCTTCCACGGTGGGGGCGTAGCCTTTTTCGACCAGGCTGTAGTACCAGGCCAGGGTTTCGGCGAGTTTGGGGTCGTCATAGTAGTATTTGGTTGTCCACGGGCCATCGGTGAACTTGAACCCGTTGCTGACGGCGAACATAGACCATTGGGTTTGCCCGGCGAAACCGCCACCACCCTGGTGGATGAAGCCGTATTGTTTGACGTTTTCTTTGTCGAAGTCGGGGCTGAGGCCGTTGTTGCCATTGGCATCCAGGGTCAGTTTGGCGATGGTTTCTTCAAACGTGCCGCCATCCTGTGCGTTCCAGGTCCAGGTTTCCATGATGGAGGGGTCGATGCCCGCGGCGGCCAACATGTCGGCATTGTAGAAAACGGCGATGGTGTCCCAGTCTTTGGGGAGGCCGTAGCGTTTGCCTTCGCGCACCCAGAGGTCAGCGAGGCCGGGGAGGTAGATGCTGGTATCCACGCCGTCGCGTTCGACGAGGGGTTGGATGTCCAGAATTTGTTCTTTGACGGCGAATTCGGGGTATTTCGCGAGATGATCGGTGAAGACATCGGGGGCATCGCCACTGACGAAGCCGGTTTGAATGGCATTCCAGTAATCATCCCAGCCTGCTTGTTCAACGTTGACGGTGATGTTTGGGAATTTTTCGTGGAAAGCGGCGGCGCAAGCCTGGTAGGGCGCGAGTTGGTTGGCATCCCACATGGTGTAGCGGATGGTGACGGGTTCGGTTGCGGCAGGTTCTTCGGCGGCGGGTTCCTCTGCGGCAGGTTCCTCAGTGGCGGCGGGGGTGCAGGCGGTCAGGATCATGCTCATAACGATGAGAAGCATCAAAACGGAATACAGGGATTTTTTGAGGTTCATGATAGGGTCCTTTGTAAGGGTGTAAGGGTAAAAAGTTGGTGAGAACAAGGATTTTTGAAAAGGTGAAGATTATCGAATACGCGCCACCTCCTTCTGAGAAAATGAGGCTTATTTAAATCCGGTAAATTGAATAGAGTTCACCACGCGGCGACCAAAGAGCAGGAACACGCCGAGGGTGGGGATCATGCTGATCAGGGCCGCGGCCATCATGCCTGTCCAATCGGGGACGCCTTGCGGAGTCTGGGATTTGAACACGGCGAGGGCCACGGTCAGGACGCGTACGCTTTCATCCTTACCGACCAGCGAGGGCCAGAAGTAGGTGTTCCACGTGCTGACAAACGTGAGGAGGGCGAGGGTGGCGATGGGGGGCATACTGATCGGGAGGACGACCCGCCAGAAAGTGGTGAAAACGCCCGCACCATCGAGACTGGCGGCCTCTTCCAGTTCGCGGTTGATGCCCAGAAAGAATTGGCGCAGGAAAAAGACGGCGAATGGCGACATGAG
>JABWBV010000392.1 GCA_013359445.1 Anaerolineales bacterium
ACTACATCCGCGCAGAACTCGAAACCTCCGACCTGCTCCTCCTCATGTACCACCCCGATCTGCGTGGCGGCCTAATCGAACAAGGCATCGCCTACGCCCTCGGCATCCCCGTCTGGCTCGCCCACCCCATCGGCCTCCCCCTCTCCACCACCGCACGGGAATGCGCCACCAAACTCATCCCCTACCTAACCACCGAACACCTCCTCACCCAACTCCACCGCGAACTCCCAACACTAACTCCACACGGTAATTCAACACGTTAACTCCCTATCTCAAGGAAACCCCATGACCTCCCTCCAAACCCTCCTCGAAACCCAACCCTACCTCCTCGCCGACGGCGCCACAGGCACCACCCTCATGCGAATGGGCCTCTCCCACGGCAATCCCCCCGAAGAATGGAACGTCATCCACCCCGACCGCATCCGCAAAATGCACCGCGACTTCATCGAAGCCGGTTCCCAAATCATCCTCACCAACTCCTTCGGCGGCACCCGCTACCGCCTCAAACTTCACGACATGCAAACCCGTGTCCATGAATTCAACCTCGCCGCCGCCCGCAACGCCCGCGCCGAAGCCGAAGCCGCCCCCCACCCCGTCGTCGTCGGCGGTTCCATCGGCCCCAGCGGAGAAATCCTCTACCCCCTCGGCGAAGCCCGCTTCGAAGATGTCAAAGCCGCCTTCGCCGAACAAGCCGCCGCCCTCACCGAAGGCGGAGTAGACGTCCTCTGGATCGAAACCATGAGCGACCTCCAAGAAGTCCGCGCCGCCGCCGAAGGGTGCCGCACCGCCAGCCCACTCCCCCTCGTCATCACCATGACCTTCGACACCAACGGACACACCATGATGGGCGTCAGCCCCGTGCAAGCCCTCCAGGCCATCCAAGCCTACAACCCCCTCGCCCTCGGCGGCAACTGCGGCAACGGCCCCGGCGAAATCGAAGGTGTGGTCCAAGCGATGGCCTCCGTCGGGCTGAACATCCCCCTCGTCGCCAAATCCAACGCCGGCATGCCCAAACTCGTAGACGGCCACGCCCACTACGACGCCACCCCCGAACAAATGGCCCAATACGCCATCCGCGTCCGCGACCTCGGCGCCACCATCATCGGCGGCTGTTGTGGGAACTCCGTCGATCACATCCGCGCCATGAGCGAAGCCCTCCGCACCACCCCCCTCAACCGCGTGATCGCCCTCCCCCCCACCGAAGACACCACCCCCAAACCCCAACGCGAACGCCGCCACGCGCGAGCGCGGTAAGTTGTATCGCAGGTTTATAACCTGCATCCGCAAGATACAATCTTGCGCTACCTCTATGGCATGTCCACCCTCCGATACCAACTCTACTACGAACGCAACTTGCCTCATTACCAACCTCCCGGAGCAACCCTGTTCGTCACTTTTCGTCTAGCAGGCTCCCTTCCCCTCCACATCATCCAAGAGCTGAAAGAAGAGGCAGAACGAGTAGAGGTTGAACTAGCAAAAATCACGGACAAACAAGAGCAAGATCGAAAAAGATACGATGAACAACGCCGCTATTTTGGCAAATTTGATGCTTTTTTAGATTGTGCCCTCACTGGCCCGACCTGGCATAAAGACCCATTCATCGCTGTTCAAGTCAAAAACAGTTTGCACTTCTTGGAAAACCAAAAATACCATCTGGACTCCTATACCATCATGCCCAATCACGCTCATGTAGTGCTCAAGCCTCTCCCAAAAAACGACCAAAAATTCTTTGGGCTTTCAGAAATTATGCACTCACTCAAACGCTTCACCGCCCATGAAGCCAATAAGATTCTTAATCGCGACGGCCCGTTCTGGCAAAGCGAGAGCTACGATCATGTTGTCCGTGACGAGGCTGAATGGCGAAGAATCATCCGGTACGTTGTTTACAATCCGGTAAAAGCAGGTTTGGTTAAAAATTGGCAAGACTGGCCCTGGACTTATTGCCCCTTTGACGTGTAGCACAGGTTTGTAACCTGTGCATCTTCGCAAGATGCAATCTTGCGCTACCTTAGTTGCACCACCGCCCATCCACTCGAACATGTAGCTCAGGTTTGTAACCTGTGCATCCGCAAGATACAATTTTGCGCTACAAAATATGGCCCAAACATCTTCTATTCCCTTCCTCACCCGCCTCGCCTCCCCCCCGCCCCTCCTCTTTGACGGCGCAATGGGCACCATGATCCACGCACGGGGCGTGGGCTTTGACCGGTGCTTTGACGAACTCAACCTCACCCACCCCGCCCTCATCGCCGACATTCACCGCGCCTATATCGACGCCGGGGCCGAAATCGTCCTCACCAACACCTTCGGAGCCAATCGCTACCGGCTCGCCCGGCATGGGCTGGAAAACCGCGTGGGCGACATCAACCGCGCAGGCGTGGACCTCGCCCGGCGCGTGATCCTCGCCTCGTTCAAAAACCTGTACCTCGCGGGGGATATAGGCCCCCTCGGGGTGCGGCTGGTCCCATTCGGGCGGGTGCAACTCGAACAGGCCCGCGACGCCTTCCGGGAGCAGATCACCGCGCTCGTTGCAAGCGGTGTAGATGTCCTGTTGATGGAAACCTTTTCCGACCTGTACGAAATCCTCGAGGCGCTCAAAGCCGCCCGCGAAGTCAGCGACATACCCCTCATCGCATCCATGACATTTACGCGGGATGACCGCACCCTGCTGGGCAACCCGCCCGCCGAGGTCGCCCAACGCCTTCACGAAGCGGGCGCAGACGTGATCGGGATCAACTGCTCCGGCGGCCCCGCGCAAATGTTACGGATTCTCAAACAGGCGCACGAGGCGGTCCCCGGCGCGCGGTTTTTTGTCAAACCCAACGCTGGCCTGCCCGAACAAGTCGGGGGGCGGATCATGTACCCGGCTGGCCCGGCATATTTTGGGGATTATGCCCATGCGTTTCGCCGCGCGGGCGCGTGTCTCATCGGCGGATGCTGTGGCACCACGCCCGAACACACCCACGCGATGCGCCTCGCCCTCGACACCCCCCTCCCCGAACGGGAAGAGAACGGGAACAGCCTCACACTCATCGAACGGGAAGAGGTCGCGCCCGCCGATCAACCTACCGAGTTAAGCCAAAAACTCTCGTCCCAACAGTTTATCGTCACGGTCGAGATGGCGCCCCCACGCGGGTTAAACACCCAAAAAGTATTAGCCGCCGCCAGCATGTTGCAAGAAGCCGGGGCAGACGTGATCAACGTTTCAGACAGTCCGATGGCACGGATGCGGATGAGTCCGTGGGCGGTGGCAAATCTCATTCACGAGCAGGTGGGGGTGGAGACGATTTTGCACTTCCCCACGCGAGGGCGCAATCTCTTGCGGGTGCAAGGGGATTTACTGGCCGCCCATGCCCTCAACGTGCGGAACGTGTTTGTCGTGATGGGCGACCCCACGGCGATTGGCGATTACCCCGACGCGATGGACAATTACGATGTGGTCCCCTCCGGGTTGGTGAAGCTGATCAAGCAAAACTTCAACGCGGGCAGTGATTATTCCGGGACGGACATCGGGCAACCTACGTCATTTTTCGTAGGCTGTGCGGCGAACTTGACCCCGCGCGTGCCCGCAGAGGAGATCAAAACCCTGCGCCGTAAGATCAAGGCCGGAGCAGATTTTGCGCTGACCCAGCCGATTTTCGATCCTCAAGCGGCGCAAACTTTCCTGGCAGAGTACGCCGCCACCCAGGGTGCTTTGCCCATTCCGGTCGTGGTGGGGATTCTCCCGCTGGCGAACCCGCGCCACGCGGCGTTTTTGCACAACGAACTGCCGGGGGTGAGGATTCCGCCCGAGTTTTTGAACCGGATGGAGCAGACGCTTGATCCGCGCGAGGAGGGGATTCGGATCGCGGTGGAATTGGTCGAACAGGTGCGCCCGTGGGTGGCCGGGGTTTACCTCATGCCGCCGTTTGGCAGATACGATGTTGCGGCGGAGATAGTGGAGCGGGTAAAATGAAAGAAAATTGCGAATTCCTATCTATTCCCAGGAGTTAATGATGCACTACCGTAGACTGGGCCGCTGGGGCCTGAAAATCAGTGAGATTTCTTTAGGGGATTGGATTACGTTTGGCGGGCAAGTGGAGGAGAAAACAGCGATTGATCTGGTCCATGCGGCGTATGCCGCCGGGGTGAACTTTTTTGATAGTGCGGATGTGAATGCCGGGGGGCAGGGGGAAGTGTTGATGGGGAGGGCGATCAGAGGGTTGCCCCGCGAGGGGGTGGTGCTTTCGAGCAAGGTGTTTTTCCCGACGTTTCCGGGGCCGAACGGGCGGGGGTTATCGCGCAAGCATATTTTTGAGGCGGTTCATGCCTCGCTCAAACGGTTAGGGACGGATTATTTGGATATTTATTTTTGTCATGGTTTTGACCCCGATTCGCCTTACGAGGAAGTGGTGTTTTCGATGAATACGCTGATCCAGCAAGGCAAGATTTTGTATTGGGGCACTTCGGGGTGGACCGCGGCGCAGATTTCGACGGCGCATGGGGAGGCGCGGCGGTTCAATCTGATTCCTCCTTCGGCAGAACAGGTGCAATACAACATGTTCCGGCGACATTCTTTTGAGATGCACCTCGCGCCGTTGTGTGCGGACCGAGGGCTGGGGTTGATGGTGTGGGGGCCGTTGGCATCGGGGATTTTGTCGGGGAAGTACAACCATAGTATCCCGGAGGGGAGTCGGGCAAAGTTGGATGGGATGGCTTGGTTGCGCGATCAGTTGACGCCCGAACGGGTGGAAAAAGTTCATCGGTTAACGGCCTTGGCTGGGGAGGTGGATTTAACGACCGCCCAGTTAGCGATTGCGTGGTTGTTGCGCCGGAAGGATGTCTGTACGGTGATTACAGGGGCCACCAGCGTGGAGCAATTGGAAGAAAATTTGGAAGCTGGGGAGGCGCATGAACAATTGAGTGAGGATATTTTGGAGCGCATTGAGGAGATTTTAGGGAATTTGCCCGAGGATGAGTAATAAAGGGGGAACGGCTCAGAGAGAGAAAACTCCCCGAAAAAAGAAACAAAAAGCGCCGAGGGCTGAACCCTCGGCGCTTTTTTTGATCTTTGGGCGATTCAGGCTTTTCGCCTAAGCTTCCAGCCAAAGATGCCAAGCACCAAAAGCAAACCCAGTGCGAGAGGAGGCGTACCAAGGGCACGGGCCGTCAAGTTTTGCAAAACGAGGGCCGTGGGACCGGCCTGGTTTCCGGCGGTCCAATCGGAAAACTCCGTGATGTCATAACGTGTGATGGTGCTGACGCCTAGGGAATGCGCGGCGCAGTTCCATATGGTATCCACGCCTGTATAACGGCAGACTTTGTCTCCCACCTGAGGGGTGAAGGTAACTGGCAGGGTCAACGTGGCGGTAAAGCCACCTGTACAGGTGCCGGAGCTTAAAGTCCAGTACCGCCCCGTTTGTAAACTGGGCGTCGCAAAAGGATGATCTCCTGGGAATTCTTGGGCAGATAATTCCGTCAAACACCCCGCATCGCTAAAAATTTCTAGCGCAAAACCCGGGGTAATATTGGTCAACGTTTGGCGGGCCATACCCAAAATGCTCCCTTTCTGCCCCACGGTTTTGCAATGGGCTTCGGACAAACAGGCGATGCCAACCAGGGTTTTTGCGGCCCCGGAGGTATCGCCACTCCAGGAAGACATTTCCCAGGTACGAATAGTCCCATTGGCCCCCACAGCTTTACAAAACGAATCCGAAAGGCAGGTGATGTCATACAGGGCCGTGCTTGTCCCGGTAGATTCTGAAACACTCCACGCCGAGCTAGCCCAGGTTCGGGCCGTGCCATTGGAGGCCACCGCTTTACAAAACACGTCCGTAGGGCAGGAGACACCGTGGAGCGTGGCAGGCCCAGAGAGTACGTCCACGGTCCAGGTTGAGCCTGTCATATCTAAAATGATGCCGCCTTCCCCAACAGCCTTACACCGCGTGGCAGAAGCACACGAAACCCCTCGCAGGTTTTGGGTCGTTGGCGAGCTGGGCAAAAGCGTCCACGCGCCATTCCAGGTTGTAATGGTGCCCCCTGCCCCCACCGCAACACAAAAGGAAGTGGTAGGGCACGAAACTGCATATAAAATATTGGAGGTACCTGGGTTTTCTGTTGTGTTCCAGTTCGTCCCATTCCAGGAACGCACCACCCCGCTCGATCCGACCGCCTTACAAAAAGAATTAGTCGGACATGACACACCATAACGCGTGGCTGTTCCCACAAGGCTACCGTCCCAGGCACTTCCATCCCACATCAGGATCATGCCATCATTCCCTACCGCGACGCAAAAATTATTCGTCGTACAGGAAATCCCTTGGAGATCATTGGTCACCCCACGCGACTCACCATTCCAAAGAATCCCATCCCATGACAAGAGGGTTCCCGCATCCCCCACCACCTTACACATCCCAGCGGAAAAGCACCCCACCCCCTGAAGGATTTGCCCGGAGGCCGAGCCATTGGAGGTCCAAACGCCGCTACTCCACGATAAGATGACTTGATTAATCCCCACAGCCATACACGACGTTGCAGACCCACAGGAAATGTCATAGAGGGTGGTCGAAACCAGCGATTCGTCAGTCCAAATGGTGCCATCCCATGATAAAACCACCCCACTATCGCCCACCACTTTACACAACACGGTCGAAGGACAATCAATCCCGTGCAAAAGCGCCAACGGGCCAGGCGTTGCCGCGCTCCACATCGTTCCAGGGCTTGACCACGAGATGACCGTGCCATTTTCGCCAACTGCCTTACAAAATACATCAGATGGGCAGGCAACATCGGTGATCGAATCCACAAAACTAGAGCTATCAGCACTCCACCCCCCCCCATCCCAAGATAACAGCGTCCCATTATCGCCAACCGCTTTACACATAGTTTCCGTCGGACAGGAAATCCCATTCAAACTCTCTCCAGTCCCCGAGGTATCCGCAGTCCACGCATTCCCATCCCAAGACATAATCGTCCCCGCGACCCCCACCGCCTTACAAAACGTCGCC